>NZ_JBSFNC010000031.1:0-80998 GCF_053586895.1 Amycolatopsis sp. NPDC003731
ATTCGGGACACCAGAGGTCCCGAATGAGTCATTCGCGGCACGCCGCGGGGCGCCGGTCAGCCGCGCGGGAGCGACGCCACCCCGGCCAGCAGCCGGTCGACGTCGTCCTCCGTGGTGTACGGCGCGATCCCGGCCCGGACCGCTCCCGTGTCACCCAGCCCCAGGTGCCGTGAGCACTCCAGCGCGTAGAAACTCCCCGCCGGAGCGTTCACCCCGTGCGCGCCGAGGTGCTCGTACACCGCCTGCGACGCCACCCCGGCCACCGAGAACAGCACCGTCGGAGTCCGGTGCCGCTCCGGTGCCCCGTACCGGGTGACGCCCGGAAGCGCGGCCAGACCGGCGTCGAGCCGGGCCAGCAGCGTATTCTCGTGCTCCTCCAGCCGCGCCATCGACTCCTGCAGCCGCGCCCGGCGCGTCCCTGTCCCCGGCACCAGCCCGGCGAGGAAACCGATCGCCGCGGTCGTGCCCGCCAACAGCTCATAGGGCAGCGTGCCCAGCTCGAACCGCTCCGGGACGGCGTTGGTCGAGGGCAGCAGCTTGTCCGGGTGCAGCGTCTCGAGCAACGTCGGCGCCGCCGCGACCACGCCGAGGTGCGGCCCGAGGAACTTGTACGGCGAGCAGGCGTAGAAGTCAGCCCCGAGCGCCGTGATGTCCACCAGAGCGTGCGGGGTCAGGTGGACGCCGTCGACGTAGAGCAGCGCACCGGCGTCGTGCACCTGGGCCGCGATCGCCGGGATGTCCGGCCGGGTGCCGAGCAGGTTCGACGCCGCCGTCACCGCGACCAGCCGCGTCCGCTCCGACAGCAGCGCGCCGATCGGTGCGAGTTCTCCGGTGGCCGGGTCGAAATCCGCCCAGCGCACGGTGGCCCCGGCCGCCGCCGCGGCCTGGACCCACGGGCGGATGTTGGCGTCGTGGTCGAGGCGGGTCACCACGACTTCGTCGCCGGGGCCCCACTTCTGGGACAGCGTCCGGGAGAAGTCGTACGTCAGCTGCGTCATGCTCCGGCCGAAGACGACGCCCGCCGGGTCGGCGGCGAGCAGGTCGGCGACGGCTTCGCGGGCTTCGGCGACGACCGAGCTCGCTCGCCGCTCGGCCGCGGTGACGACGCCGCGGTTGGCGATCGCCGCGCACAGCGTGCCGGCCACCGCTTCCCCGACGACGGCGGGGACCTGCGAACCACCCGGTCCGTCGAAGTGGGCCGCGCCGCCGTCGAGGGCGGGGAAGTGCGCTCGGATGGTCTGAACGTCGTAGGTCACGCCGCCAGCATGCCGAACGGCGGCCACCGGCCTCAAGATCCCCTGGTCGGGAAGTCAGCGCCCCCGGTTGCGCGGGTGCTCACGCGCCCGGCGTTCGTTGCCGTGCTTGTAGTTGCCCGTCACCTTGGCCATCAGCAGCTGCTGATCATCGCCGCGGGCCACCGCGGCCAGGAAGCGGGCGGCCGCGGTCCCGCGCAGTGTCCCCGCGGGCCGGCCGTGGTGCGTGATGGTCACGGTGCCGTGCTCGTCGCGGTAGGCGAAGCCCTCCGGTGTCCCCATGCGCCCCAGGGTGACACGGGCGGCAACCGGTTTTCCCCGGGTCGGATCCGGGGGGTTCCCGGATGGTGCCCGGGCCCGGAGCCGACAGAATGCGAGGATGACCGGAGGGGGAGCGGGGCTGCGGGCCCGGCTGGGGAACAGGTACGTGCTGCTCGGCGCGCAAGTGCTCGTGCTGGTGGCGGTGCTCGTGTCGTACAACGGCGGCCGGTGGCGGTTCCCCGCCTACCGCGTCGACCTCGACGTCTACCGGCTCGGCTCGTCGGCGCTGCTGCACGGCCAGGCGCTGTACGGCACGCTGCCGCCCACCGGTGACGGCCAGTTGCTGCTCTTCACCTACCCGCCGTTCGCGGCGATCGTGCTGGCCCCGCTGGCGGTGCTGCCGTACTGGGCCGCCTGCCTCGCGCTCACCCTGCTGACCCTCGGGGTCCTGGCGGTGGTCCTGGTGACCGTGCTGCGTGCCCTCGGCGCGCGCTGCGACTGGCGGCGCGTGGTGACGCTGCTGCTGGCCGCCGAAGTGCTGGAGCCGGTGTTGCGCACGCTGTACGCCGGTCAGATCGACCTGCTGCTGCTCGCGCTGGTCGTGCTGGACGTCCTGGTGGACCACCCGCGCTGGCCGCGTGGCCTGCTGATCGGCCTCGCCGCCGCGGTCAAGCTGACCCCGGCGGTGTTCCTCCTGTACTTCCTGCTCCGCCGCGACACCCGGGCCGCGGTGACCGCCGGGGTGACCTTCCTGGCCGCGACGGCGCTGGGGTTCCTGCTCGCCGGCACCGACTCGGTGCGGTACTGGACGGGTGCGCTGTGGGACACCGGCCGCGTCGGCGAGCCGACCTACGCCGGCGACCAGTCGCTGCTCGGGCTGCTGGCCAGGGCCGGGGTGCCGCCGGAGGCGCGGACGGCGTGGTGGCTGCCGCTGGTGGCGGTGGTGCTCGTGCTGACGGTGTGGGGCGTGCGACGCGCGCTCGCGGCGGGGGAGCCGACGATCGCGCTCGGCCTGAACGCGCTCGGCGGGCTGCTGGTCTCGCCCATTTCGTGGACCCACCACTGGGTGTGGGCCGTGGTGGTCCTGCTCGGCTGGGCGGAGCTGGCCCGCCGCACCCGGCGGCGGGGGTTCGCGGTCCTGGCCGGGACGGGCGCGGTGCTCTTCGTCGCCGGGCCGCAGTGGTGGTGGCCGCGTGGCGGGGAGGTGGAGCGGCACTGGAACTTCGTCCAGCAGCTCACCGGCAACGGCTATGTCCTGTTCGGACTGGCGGTGCTGCTCATCGCGGTGCTGGTGCGGTTCCCGCGCCGGGACGGCCTCGTCAGCGACGTCGTGCCGGCCCACGCCGGAGCCAGCCCGCTCCCAGGATGAGCATCGCCGTGCCGAGCGCCAGGTCGAAGCAGATGCCGGCGGTGTTCCACGGCAGCGTGTCGGTGACCGCGGACGGCAGCGGGAGCAGCCCGGCGAAGCCGGCCACGACGTAGCCGACACCGGCGGTGACCAGGAACCGCGCGGCCCAGCGCGACGAGCGCGTACAGAACACCGCGGCGGCGCCGGTCAGCAGGTGCACCAGCGTCCACACCCCGGAGACGGCGAGCACACCGAACAGCACGCGCGGCCCGCCGCCGTCCGCGACCCCGGCCATCAGCTCCAGCGCGGCGAGGACGAGGAACAGCAGGCCGATCAGCATGCCCATGCCCTGCACGGGGGCGGGGCCCCGCCGGGGTGCCCGGGTCTCGGGTTCGGTGGCCGTCATGTTTCCGGGGTTCCCCGCGCGCACCCTTTTAATGCACCGCATCCGGGGTATCCGGGCACGATCCGGACGCCGACGAGGAGTGACACGATGACCGAGTACCGCCACAGCGCGACCGCCGACATCCCCGCGGACGAGCTGTTCGCCTTCCTGAGCCACCCGGAGAACCTGCCCCGGTACTTCCCGGAGATGAAGGTCGCCGAGCCGAAGGGCGGCGACAGCGTCCACGTCGAGGCCGAGGTGCACGGCGAACGGGTGGCCAGCGAGGCGTGGCTGCACACCGACCCGGCGACGAGGTCGCTGACGTGGGGTGCCGAGGGCCCCGACGACTACCACGGCGAACTCCGCATCCGCGACGACGGCCCGGCGTCCTCGGAGATCACGGTGACGCTGCACAGCGTCCGCGAAGCCGACGGCGACGAGGTCCAGCAGGGCCTGGAACGCACGATCGCGGCGATGACGCACGCCGCGTCGTCCGACGCCGACGTCGAAGCCGCCGAAGGCCAGGGCGGCTGGACCTCCTACGACGACAAGAGGGACACGTCCAGCTGAGGCGGGAACGGCCCGTAGGCGTTGCCGCGGGCGCCGCGGGTGCGCACTGCAGGCACGGCGAACAGGTACTTGAGCAGCTTCGGCGGGGCGGCGCCGCGCCCGCGGGCCCGCGCGGCGGCCGCCCGCCGCTCGACGCGCACCTGGTCGGCCTGCACCCGCTCGATCGCCCGGATCCGGTCGGCCTGGACTCCCGCCAGGTCCGCGGGCGTGACACCACCGCGGCGGAAGGCGGGAACCAGCCGGTTCGCCGCGGCGACGGCGTCCTGGATCGCCATCAGGATACCGTTGCCGCCGACCGGCGAGATGACGTGCGCGGCGTCGCCGAGCAGCAGCAGGCCCGGCCGGGACCAGTGGTCCACCCGCGAGATGTCGACCGACAGGAGCGTCGTCTGCGCGAAGTCCGTGAGCAGGTGGGCGCGGTCGGCCAGCCACGGGACGCGCTCGCGCACGAACGCCCGGATCGGCTCCACCCCGCGTTCGCGCAACGCCGGGTACGAGCCCTTTTCGATGCTGTAGCCGACCTGCCAGTCGTGGACGCCGCCGAGGACTCCGACGTAGGCGGCGCGGCCGAAGTACAGGTCGAGGTCCGCGTCCGGCGGGTCGCCGGGGGAGCGGGGCAGCCGGAACCACAGCAGGTCGGTGGTCGCGCCGAGCGACCGGGCTTCGAGCCCGGCCAGGCGCCGCACGGTGGAAAACCGGCCGTCGGCGCCGACGACGACGGACGCGGCGAGCTCGCCGCCGCGGTGGCGGACGCCGGTCACCACGCCGTCGGCCTCGAGCAGCCCGGTGACCTTGGCGCCGGTGCGCAACGTGAAGGACGGCAGCGCGCTCGCCCGCTCGGCGAGGAAGTCGAGGAACCGCACCTGGGGCATCAGGGCGATGTAGCCGAACGGCGTCCGGAGGCGGTCGTAGTCGGCGGCGCGGTAGACGCCGTCCGGGGTGTGGAAGCGGAACGAGCGCGCCTTGAAGTGGTCGAGCTCCAGCAGGTCGCCGGCCAGGCCGAGGCGGTCGAGCAGTTCGAGGGTGTAGGGGTGCAGCGAGTCGCCGCGGAAGTCGCGGTCGAAGTCGGACCGCGATTCGAGCACGGTGACCTCGATCCCGGCCCGGGCCAGGAGGTAGCCGAGCAACAGCCCGCCGGGCCCGCCGCCGGCGATCGCCACGCTCATGCCGTGTCCACAGTGGAGAGACGGAACACCGCCATGGTGGGCAGGTGCTCCAGGATCCGGGCCGGGGTCGCGTCCTGGGGGACCGGGAACGCCCGGATCGCCCACGGCACCGACATCGCGGCCAGGTAGGCGGCGACGACCGCGGCCGCTTCCTCGCCGCCGGTCTCGTCGGCTCGCCGGTCTTCGCGGTGGCCGTGGGACAGCAGCGCGCACACCGGCGTGGCCAGGAGGTTCTCCACCCAGTCGCGGTCGCGGACGGGGGAGACGAGGTACTGCGCGCCGTCGTGCGCGACCACGGCGAGGGGGACGCGCCTCGGCTCGCCGGTGCGGCGGCCGCGCGTCTCGACGACGCGCAGGGCGTACCCGCCGTCCGGTGGGGCCTCGGCGGGGGCGTCGATCAGCTTCGCGGTCATTTCGGCGTTCATCGCTCGGACATCCACGTTTCCACGGTAGCAAAACTAGCTAGATTGTCTAGCTAAATTAGAATGACCAGGTGGAAGACATCCCCGTCGCGCTCCGGGTGAACCTCGCGCTGCGCGAGCTCCTCGCGCTCGCCCACGACGTGCAGATCGCCCTGGCCCGGCGGCTCGGTCTCGGCGCGACCGACGTCCAGGCGCTGCAGCACCTGTCCGCCGGCACGCCGATGGGCACGGTCGACCTCGCGCACGCGCTGAAGATCCGGTCCGCGTCGGCGACCGTGCTGGTCGACCGGCTCGAAGCGGCCGGTCACGTCCGTCGCGGCCCGCACCCGCGCGACGGGCGGCGGGTCACCCTCGTCGTCAGCGAGGCGGCCCGAGCCGAAGTCCGGGCCGCGCTGGCGCCGCTCGTCGACGCCATCACCCGGTTGACGGACGGCCTGCCACCCGGGCAGGCGGAGGTCGTGGCGCAGTTCCTCGGGGACACCACGGAGATCCTCCGTGCTTACGCTGCGGAGCCGCCGGAGGCGGGTTAGCGTTCCGCGCATGCGAGACGAGCCCGCGCTGTGGCTGTTCGCCGACCAGCTCGGGCCCCACTTCCACAGCACACCCGAGCACCGCGGTCGTGACGTGCTGCTGATCCGGTCGGCCGCCGCCTTCGCCGCGAAACCGTTCCACCGGCAGAAACTGCACCTGGTCCAGGCGGCGCTGTACCGGCTCGCGGCCGACCTCGGCGACCGAGTCACCCTGATCGACGCGCCCGACTACCGCACCGGTCTGCGGCGCTTCGGGCGGCCGGTCGTGGTGCACGAGCCGACGTCGCACGCGGCCGACGCCTTCGTCCGGCGGCTGCGCGACGAAGGCGTCGTCACGGAGATCGTGCCCACGCCCGGCTTCTTGCTGTCCAAAGAGGACTTCGCCGCCTGGGCGGCCGGGCGGACGCGGTTCGTCATGGAGGACTTCTACCGCGACCAGCGCCGGAAGTTCGGCGTGCTGCTCGAAGCCGACGGCGAACCCGAAGGCGGGCACTGGAACTACGACCACGACAACCGGCAGCCGCCGCCGAAGACCACCCGGCTCGGCGTCCCGGCGCCGTGGCACCCGCGCGAAAACGAGCTCGACGACCGGGTCCGCGCCGAGCTCGACGCGGCCGAGCGCGCCGGCAAGATCCGGCCGGTCGGCGTGGACGGGCCACGGCAGTTCGCCGTCGGGCACGACGAGGCGAACCGGGCGCTGCGCCGGTTCCTCGACCACCGGCTGTCGTTCTTCGGGCCACATCAGGACGCGATGCTCACCCACGACTGGGCGATGGCGCACGCCCTGCTGTCGGTGCCGCTGAACCTCGGGCTGCTCGACCCGCGCGACGTCGTCCGGCGGGCCGAGGACCGGTACCGGGCGGGGGAGGCGCCGCTGAGCAGCGTCGAGGGGTTCGTCCGGCAGGTGCTCGGCTGGCGCGAATGGGTGTGGCACCTCTACTGGCACCAAGGGCCGGACTACCTGCGCCGCAACGCGCTGCAAGCCCGCCGCGCCCTGCCGCAGTGGTGGCGCTCGCTCGACGCCGACGCGGTCGAAGCGGCGTGCCTGCGCACCGCGCTGGCCGGGGTCCGCGACCGCGGCTACGCCCACCACATCGAACGCCTGATGGTGCTCGGCAACCACGGGCTCCAGCGCGGCTACGACCCGGCCGCGCTGACCCGCTGGTTCGCGACGGCCTTCGTCGACGGCTTCCCCTGGGTGATGCCGGCGAACGTGATCGGCATGAGCCAGTACGCCGACGGCGGGCTCGTCGCGACCAAGCCGTACGCCGCCGGCGGCGCCTACATCAGCCGGATGAGCGACCACTGCGGCGGCTGCGTCTTCGACCCGAAGAAGCGGACCGGGCCGGACGCGTGCCCGTTCACCGCGGGGTACTGGGCGTTCCTGGACCGGAACGCCGAGCGGCTGCGCGGCAACCACCGGATGCGCCAGGCCCTCGGCGGGCTCGAACGGCTCGCCGATCGCGCCGAGGTCGTCGCCCACGAGGCCGGCCGCGAACACTTCTGATCGTATAACGACCTATACGGCGAGGGACGATCGAAACCATCGTCGCGAGGGTGAACAGACCACACGCAACGAGCGCGGCAGCCTGCACGCTCTCGGTGCAGGCTGCCCGAGCGGCCGCGAGAAGCTCGGCAGCTTGCGCCAGGCCGTGCGACGCCGTTTGCGCTTGAGCCGGTCCGGCGGAGGCCAGGCGCGTCACCGCTTCCGGCACGCCGGGTGGCACCACCAGGTGCGCCGCGTAGACGGCGGCCGCCAGGGAGCCGAACGCCGTCGTGCCCAGGCCTGCCCCCAGCTCGTAGCCGGTCTTCTCGACCGCGGCCGCGCCTCCGGCCCGGTCAGGGGGCGCGGCGGACAGCAGCGTGTCCGTGCTCGACGTCAGCGCGAGCGCCATGCCCAACCCCGAGCCGACGAGCGCACTGCCGAGCCACCAGGGCGACGGCAGCCCGCCCACCGCCGGGATGCCGAGGGACGCTGCCGCCAGGGCGAATCCCGCCGTGCGGACCTGGGCGTTGCCGTACCGCTCCAGCAGGGCCGGCGCCACCACGCTGCCGGCCGCCGACGCGCCGAGGACGAGCAGCAGCCGCGCCGCCGCGGCCGTCGGGGAGAGGCCGAGCACCACCTGGAGGTACTGGGCGAGCAGCAGGCCCAGCCCGACGAGGGTGCTCATCACCAGCAGCACCCCGCCGACCGCGCCGGGTACGCCCGGCCGCCGGAACAGGGTCAGGTCCAGCAGGGGAGTGGCCGCACGCCGCTGGCGGCGCACGAAGAGCACGAGGAGGACGCACCCGGCCGCCCCCGCGACGAAGCCGCCCCCCGACGGCCCGACGGCGAAGGCGATGCCGAGCACGCCACCGGCCGCGAGCACCGCGCTGAGCGCGTCCCACGGCTCGCGCCCGGGCGGGCTGCGCGGCAGCCACCGCAGCGCCGCCACCAGGGCGGCCAGGATGACCGGCGGGTTGACCAGGAACGTCGCCCGCCACCCCCACGCTTCGACGAGCAGCCCGCCGAGGACCGGCCCGAACACCGAGCCGGTCCCGGCGATGCCGCTGCACACCGCGATCGCCGTGCGCCGCCGCCGTCGGTCCGGGAACAGTTCCCGCAGCAGCGACATCGTCACCGGCATGATCAGCGCGCCGCCGACGCCGAGCGCGGCGCGGGCGGCGAGCAGGGCCGGGACGCCGGGGGCGAGGGCACAGCCGAGCGACGCCACCCCGAACACCGCGTAGCCGGTGACGAGCACGCGCCGTCGTCCGAATCGGTCGCCGAGCGTGCCGGACGGCAGGAGCAGCGGGGCCGCGGTGAGGGGGTAGATCGCCACGATCCACACCTGGGCGGCCGCGCCGGGCCGCAGTTGCCGGACGAGGTCGGGCAGCGCGACGTGCAGCACGGTCGCGTCCACCGCGACCAGGAAGAGGCCGGCGCCGAGCACGGCCAGCAGCGCCGCGGTCCGGGTCACGGCCACAGCTCGTCCGCCAGGTGCCGTGCGACGACGTCGACGTGCGGCGGATCGACGATCGAGAGGTGGTGTGCCGGGACGGGGACGATCTCGAGCCGCGGGCACAGCCCGCCCCACCCGGCGTCGGGGTCGGTGCGGGAATAGCGCGGTTCCATCGCGAGCCCGGCGGCGTACGGTTCGGTGGCCCGGTACAGCACCACGCGGCCGGCGTAGGGCGGCGGTGTCCCGCGTTCGGCGGCCAGGGTGTCCAAAAAGGACTGTCGCTGGTGGCGGAGGACGCCGGGGCTCAGCAACCCGGCTTCGGCCACACGCTGCATGGTGAGTTCGATCTGCTCTTCTTCGGGCAGGGGCGCGAGTTCGTCGTGGCCGAGCCGGACGGTCCGGCCGTAGGTACCTTCGACGTAGCCGGTGAAGCGCAGGAACCGCCGGGCCGACGACGCGCGCGGGTCGAAGTCCGGTTCGGGCAGCGGCAGCATGGTGTCGATGAGGGCGACGAGCTCGACCGGTTCGCCCTCGTCGGCGAGCCGGGCGGCGAGGCCGTAGGCGAGGGCACCGCCGAAGGACCAGCCGGCGAGGCGGTACGGCCCGTGGGGGAGGCGGGCCCGGACGAGCGGGAGGAGCCGGTCGACGCGGTCTTCGATGCTGGTGCCGGGCACGCGTTCGAAGCCGAGGCAGGGGATCCCGGCGGGGAGCCGGTCCAGCAGCGGGCGGTAGACGGTGCAGGTGCTGCCGCCGGGGTGGAACAGCAGGAGAGGGGCGGTGCCGGCGTCGCCGGGCTTGAGCAGGTGCACGTCTTCGCGCGTGTCGAGCAGGGCCCGCGCGACGTCGGCGACGGCGGCGAGCGAGTCGTGCCGGAGGAGCTCCGCGGCGTCGACGGGGGTGTCGAGTTCGGTGGCGAGGCTGCCGGCGAGCAGCCGCGCGAGGCGGTGCGGGTCGGCGGTCCCGGTGAGGCGGACGTGCGGGCCGGCGTCGGTGCCGGTGTGCTGCCGCCAGAGCCGCAGGACGAGCCGATCGGCGGCGTCCCAGGCCCGGCCGCGGGCCGGAGGTTCGTCGCCCCGCGGGACGAGGTCCCGGGTGAGGTCGGCGAGGGTGGCCCCGCGCAGCACGGCGGCGGCGTCGGGTTCGGTGCCGAGCTCCCGGCGGACGGCTTCGCGGATCCGGTTCGCCATGAGCGAGTCGAGCCCGAGGTCGACGAGCGGCACATCGGGGTCGAGGCGGTCGGGGGCGAGCCCCATGACGGCCGCGACGATCCGGGTGAGCCGACCACCGGCGGCTTCGGGTCCGGCCGGCGGCTGGGTGGCTGGGCCGGCGGGTCGGGCCTCGTCGGGCGTTGCGGCGGCGGTTCTGGCCGCTGGGCCGGCGGTTGGTGTCCCGTCGGGCGTTGCCGCGGGCCGGGACTCCCCGGCCGGGGCGGGGTGCTCGTCCCCGTCGGTGTACCAGTGCCGCTCGTGGCGCCAGGGGATCGGCGGGACGTCCGTGAGGCGGGCGTCGTCGTCCGGGGTGGTCAGCGTGATGCGGGTGCCCGCGCAGTACAGCCTTGCCGCCGCGGCCGCGAACGCCCGGACCTCGTCCTGGCCGCGGCGCAGGGTGCCGGTCACCACCGCGTCGGGGATTCCGCCCGCTTCGAGCGTCTTCGCCAGCGAACCCCGCAGGATCGGGTGTGGGGAGACCTCGACGAACACGCGGTGCCCGTCCGCGGCCGCCGCGGCGACCGCCTGCCGGAAGCGGACCGGGCGGCGCAGGTGCGCGGCCCAGTAGCCGGCGTCGAAGTCCGGGAGCTCGCGCGGGTCCGTCAGCACCGTGTCGTACCAGGGCACCAACGGCCGCCGTCCGCCCAGCTCGGCGAGTGCGGCACGCAGGGCGCCGAGGACGGGCTCGACCCCCGCCGAATGCCCGGCGACCCCGACCGGCAGCCGCCGCGCGCTCCGCCCGGCGGCCTCGAGGTCGGCGACGAGCCGATCGAGCACCACCGCGTCCCCGGCGACCGTCACCTGCCCCGGAGCGGAATCCACGGCCAGTTCGACGCCGGGGTGCGAGGCGAGCTCGCCGGGCGTCAGCTCGACCGCGGCCATCGCGCCGCCGGAGCCGATCGTGCCCAGCAGGCGGGCGCGGGTGGCGACCAGGTGGACGGCCTCGTCGGCGG
This sequence comes from Amycolatopsis sp. NPDC003731, assembly GCF_053586895.1. Lineage (NCBI taxonomy): Bacteria > Bacillati > Actinomycetota > Actinomycetes > Pseudonocardiales > Pseudonocardiaceae > Amycolatopsis > Amycolatopsis sp. NPDC003731. The sequence continues at coordinate 11,039 of NZ_JBSFNC010000031.1, forward strand.
TCAGCACCCCACCCACGACGGCGGCCGCGGCGGACCCGAGCGAGTGCCCGAGGACGGCGCCGGGCCGCACCCCGAGCGCCTCCCACCGCGCGGCCAGCGCGACCTGCGTCCCGAAGATGGCCAGCTGCGTCTCGGCGAGGGACGCCGGGGCGGCGCCGGCGAGCAGCGACCGCAGCGATCGCCCGGCGTGTTCGGTGAAGGGATCGCCGAGCTTGTCGACCTGGGCGGCGAAGGCGGGTTCGGCGGCCAGCAGCCGGCGGCCCATCCCGGCCCACTGGGACCCGTGCCCGGAGAAGACGAAGACCGGCCCCTCCCCGCCGACGGCGCAACCGGCGAAGGCGCCGGCGGGCAGCGGATCGGCCCCGTCCCCGACGGCCCGCAGCAACGCCGCGAGTTCCCCGTGACCGGCGGCGACGAAGGCGGCCCGGTGCGGTCCGGAGTTGTCACGCCGGAAGAGGGTGTGGGTGACGTCGGCCAGGGAGCTCCGCCGTCCGGAGGGGGAGTCCAGCCAGGAGGCGAGCTGGGTGGCCCGCTCGGTGAGCCGGTCGCCGGTCCGGGCCGACAGCAGCCCGATCCGGACACCGCCGCTGCCGAACGAGCGCCCGTCCGTCGCGGAACCGGCGCTCGCTGGCTCGTGGCCGCGCCGGGTCGCGGCACCACCACTTTCGCGAGCCGGACCCGCCGCCTCTTCGAGCACCACGTGCGCGTTCGTCCCGCCGAACCCGAACGCCGACACCCCCGCCGTCGCGCGGCCGGTGTGGCGGGGCCACGGTGTCGGCTCCGTGACCACCTTCAACCCCAACGGGCCGAACGCGATGTGCGGGTTCGGCGCGCCGAAGTGCAACTGCGGCGGCAGCACCCCGTGCGTCATCGCCAGGACCACTTTGATCAGCCCGGCGATCCCCGCCGCCGCCTCGGCGTGGGCGATGTTCGTCTTCACCGAGCCGATCAGCAGCGGCGCACCCGCCGCGCGGCCCGCGCCCAGCACCGCACCCAGCGCACCCGCCTCGATCGGGTCGCCCAGCAGCGTCCCCGTCCCGTGCGCCTCCACGTAGTCCACAGTGGACGGCTCGACGCCGCGGTAGGCGTCCCGCAGCATCGCCTGCTGCGCCAGCGGGTTCGGTGCGGCCATGCCGTGGGACCGGCCGTCGGAGTTGACCGCCGAGGCGCGGATCACCGCGAGCACGCGGTCGCCGTCGCATTCGGCGTCCGCCAGGCGCTTGAGCACCACGACGCCGCAGCCCTCCGCTCGCGCGATGCCGTCCGCGGCCGCCGAGAACGTCTTGCAGCGGCCGTCGCCCGCGAGCAGGCCCGCCGCCGCGAACGCCGCCGTCGGGCCGGGGAGCAGCATGAGGTTGACCCCCGCCGCCAGCGCCAGGTCCGCGTCGCCGTCGCGCAGGGCGCGCACCGCGTGGTGCACCGCGACCAGCGACGACGAGCACGCCGTGTCCACCGCCATGCTCGGCCCGCGCAGGTCGTAGACGTACGACAGCCGGTTGGCCGCGATGCTGCCCGCCGCGCCCGTGGCCGTCCACAGGTCCGGCGCGCCGCCGGTCATCGTGAGGTGGCCGTAGTCGTGGGTCGAAATCCCGGTGAACACGCCGGTCCGGCTGCCGCGCAGCGACGCCGGGGCGAGGCCGGCGTGCTCCAGCGCCGCCCACGTGACCTCCAGGAGCATGCGCTGCTGCGGGTCCATCGTCGCCGCTTCGCGGGGGGTGATGCCGAAGTGCTCGGCGTCGAACCCGGCGACGTCGTCGAGGAATCCGCCGAGCACCGGCGCGGCCTCGGCGCTCCAGCGGCCGGGCGGCGCGGTGCGGACGGCGTCCCGCCCGCTGCTGAGCAGGTCCCAGAACGCCTCGGGCCCGTCCGCGCCGGGGAACCGGCAGCCCAGGCCGATGACGGCGACCGGATCGGTCCGACGGCGGTCGGTGCTCGGCCGGGCCTCGGGCTCGGCCTCACCGGTGAGGCTGCGGACGAGGTGGTCGATGGTCGGGCTTTCCCACAGCAGCGTCGCCGGCAGCCGGCGGCCGAGCCGGTCTTCGAGGTCGGCGGCGATGCCGACGGCCTGGCGGGAGGACAGGCCGTAGTCGCCGAGCGGCCGGTCGGGCTCGGCCGGGACGCCGGTGTGCTCGGCGACGGTGTCCAGGAGCCAACGGCGGAGGGTGTCGCTCATCGCGCCAGTGCCTTTCCGTAGTCCCCGGCGAGGTAGCGGTCGCGGCAGGCGGCGCGGGCGATCTTGCCGCTGGACGTGCGCGGGACCCGCCCGGGGGGCACGAGCAGCACGTCCCGCAGCGCGAGGCCGTGCGCGTCGGAGACCAGCCGCCGGATCGCGGCGGCCAGCGCGCGTTCGGCGGGCTCGGCCAGGTCCGCGTGGCCGCGGTGTTCGGCGACCACGACGACGGCCTCGGTGTCGGTGCCCGCCACGGCGAAGGCGGCGACGCTGCCCGGGCGGATCCCGGGGTCGGTCGACGCGGCGGTCGCTTCGACGTCCTGCGGGTAGTGGTTGCGGCCGTCGACGATGATCAGGTCCTTGATCCGGCCCGCGATGTAGAGCTCGCCGTCGTGGCGGACGCCGAGGTCGCCGGTCCGCAGCCAGGGCCCCTCGGGCAGGCCGCCGGCCAGCCGGGCGCCGAAGGTTTCGGTGCTCTCCAGGGGTTTCTGCCAGTATCCGTCGCCGACGTTCGGCCCGTGCACCCAGATTTCGCCGACCGAGCCGTCCGGCAGCACGACGGCGTTGTCCGGGTCGACGAGGGCGACGAGCTGCCCGGCCGGGGTGCCGCAGGCGACGAGCCGGACGCCGTCCGCGGCCGGCCGCGCGGCGCCCGTCGCAAGGGCGTCGCGGTCGAACGTGGTGACGCGCGGGGCCGCGGCGGGGCCGGTGGTGACGAACACGGTGGCCTCGGCCAGGCCGTACGCCGGGCGGGTCATCTCCGGCCGGTACCCGGCGGCCGCGAAGGCGGTGTGGAACCGGTCGAGGACGTCCGGGTTGATCGGCTCGGCGCCGTTGACGATCGCGGTGACCCGCCCGAGCCGCAGCCGCGCGCGGTCGGTGTCGCGGATCCGGCTCGCGCAGTAGTGGAAGGCGAAGTTCGGGGCCGCGCTCCAGCTGCCCGCGTGGTCGCCGAGCAGTTCCAGCCAGCGGACCGGCCGCTCGATGAAGGCCAGCGGGTCCATCAGCACCGAGCGCAGGCCGAGCGCCAGCGGCGTGATCAGGCCGAGGACCAGCCCCATGTCGTGGAACAGCGGCAGCCACGAAACCGTGGTCGCCGCGGCCGGGTCGAGGCCGAGCCCGCGCACCGCCTGGGTGACGTTGGCGAGCACGTTCGCGTGGGTCAGCACCACGCCGGCCGGGCTGCGGGTCGAACCGGAGGTGTACTGCAGGTAGGCGACGTCGCCCGAGGCCGCGGCCGGAACCGGCCGGGTCCGCGCCGGTTCCGGGCGGTCGACCGCGACGACGGTGACGTCGTTGCCGACGAACGCTTCGACACCCGCGCGGGCGGTCGCGGTGGTCACGACGGCCGACGGCACGCAGTCGGCGAGGACCGCGGCGAGCCGCCCCGCGTGACCCGGCAGGTCCGGGTCGAACAGCGGCACCGCGATCGCGCCCGCGGCGATCGCGGCCAGGAACCCGACGACGTAGTCCGGGCCCTGCGGGCAGAGCACGGCGACCCGGTCGCCCGGCGCCACCGGCAGCGCGCCCGCGGCGGCGTCGACGCGCTCGGCCAGCTGCCCCCAGGTCAGGCTGCGGCGCCGTCCGGCGGGGTCGGCGGCGAAGTCGGCGAAGGTGAGGGCGGGCGCGTCGGGGGTGGTCGCCGCCCAGTGGCGCAGGCACGCGGTCAGGGTGTCGCCGCCCACCGCCGGGAAGTTCTGCTGGGTCATCGGTTCTCCTTGCTAGCGGCCCAGCCGTGGCGCGGCGTGCTGCCACGCGGCGACGGCCAGGGTGTCGAGGTCGAGGCCGGTCGCTCCGGCGTCGCGGAGGAGGACCAGCACGCCGTCGGCGGCGATGGCGACGGTGCGCAGGCGCAGGCCGGGTTCCGGCCGGCCGGGCAGGGTCAGGACCTGCTGGTAGGACAGGGATTGCGCGCCGGGGACGGCAGGGCCGGTCCCGACGGTGGTGGTCGACTCCGTGGGGAGCTCCCCGTCGTTGACGGTGACGCGGGCGCAACGGCGGGCCTGCGCGGCCCAGGCGGTCAGGTCGGGTGGGTGCGGGGTGCGCGCGACGAGTTCGGACAGCTGCCCGCCGGGTACCGCCGTCTGGAAGCCCTGGCCGGTGCCCGCGCCGGGGCGCAGCAGGCGGCCGTGGACGACGTCGGCGCAGTCCCCGGTGTCGCTGCGGTCCGAAGTGGACAGTGCGGTGGCGAGGTCGAACACGTCGCGTGCCGCGGGCCGTCCGGGGATCGTCTCGGCGGGCAGGAGCGCGGCCGGCGGGACGGCGGGTGGCGGGGGAGCCGGGACCGCCGTCGCGGGTTTGGCCGGGGAAATGGTGACCACGGCGGCCGCGGCGATCAGCAGCGCGGCCGGGGGAAAGCGAATTCGGGCAGCCATGAACAACCCTTCCGGGAGCATTCTCGGGGGAGGTGCGGCCCCTGCGCTGGAACCCTTCGCCGGGAGCACGTCGAGCGACGGCCGATCCGGCGGCACGGCGAAGGCTACGCCGGGAAATCGGTTACCGGAAGCACCTCAAGACGGCGTAAACATCGTCGTGCACAGCGGGTGAGCTGCTGGATTGCAGGTTACTGGCGAGTTCGGCAAGCGCTTGTGGCACGGCCGTCCGGGATTGGTCACGCTGCGCGACCGTCGCCTCACCCCTGCGGGGGAGTTTGTTTTCCTGCCATTCACATTGTCCGCTCACATAGTGGGCAGGACAATTGCGCTCGTGGGCGCAATTCCTTTAGCTTGGCCGCACCTTCGACGATCGGGGAAAGGAAACGCATGCGCCCTTCGGTGAGGTGGTTCACCGCCCTGGCGGCCGCGGTGTGCGTGCTGCCCGGCACCCCCGCGCCGGCCGCGGCCGACGTCCCGGACGCCCGGGCCGACGACGGCTCGCACGTCGTCGCCCAGACCACTGTGGACGGTGACGCGCGGGTGCTCGACCTGACCGTGCGCTCGACCGGCGTCGGGGCGTACGCGATGGTCCGGCTGATCCTGCCGCAGAACTGGGCCGGCGGCCGCTGGCCGGCGGTCTACCTGCTGGCCGGCGAGACGCGGCTGCAGGACTACCGCGGCTGGAGCGCGAACACCGACGTCCGGCAGCTCGCCGACGACGCCGGCGTCCTGGTCGTGATGCCCGGCTCGGGCTCCGCCGGGTTCTTCAGCGACTGGTGGAACTACGGCAAGGACATCGCGCTCAACCAGTGGGAGACGTTCACCGCCGTCGAACTCCCGCAGCTGATCGACCGCGGCTACCGCGGCGACGGCCGGCGCGCGGCCGCCGGGCTGTCCCTCGGCGGTTACGGCGCGTTCGAACTCGCCGCCCGGCGGCCGGGCGTGTTCCGGTACGCGGCCTCCTTCAGCGGCAACCTCAACCCGTCCGGAGCGGGCGGCGACCTGCTGACCAGCGCGATCGTCACGTCGGCCCACCTCGACCCCGAAGCCCTGTGGGGCGACCGGCGCCGGGAGGCCGCGCGCTGGGAAGCGCACGACCCGCTGGTGAACGCGGACCGCCTGCGCGGCACCGAGCTGTACCTTTCGGCGGGCAACGGGCTGCCGGGCCCGCTGGACGCCAAGCTCCCGATCGACGTCCTGCCCGGCGCGATGCTCCTCGAGTTCCTCTGCGGCGCCCAGACGACGGCGATGGCCGGCCGGCTGCGCGCCCTCGGCGTCCCGGCGACGGTGGACCTCTACGGGCCGGGCACGCACCAGTGGGCGTACTGGCAGGAGCAGCTGCACAAGACGTGGCCGCGAATGCTGCAGGTGCTGGCGTCGTGAAACCGTCCTATGTGGTCACGGGCGCGGCGGGCGGCATCGGCCGCGCGTGCGTGGCGGAGCTGGTCCGGCGTGGCGCCCACGTGTGGGCGAGCGTGCGGTCCGACGCGGACGAAGCGGACCTCGGGCGCGCGTACGGCGACGCGGTCACGGTGCTGCGGATGGACCTGCGTGACGAGGCGTCGATCGCCCGTTGCGGCGAGCGCGTTGCGGCGGCCGGACCGTTGCGGGGACTGGTGAACAACGCCGGCCTGGCCCGGCCGGGACCGCTCGAGCACGTGCCCCTGGCCGCGTTCCGGGAGCAGCTGGAGGTGAACGTGACGGGCCAGCTGGCGGCGACGCGCGCGATGCTGCCGGCGCTGCGGCGCACGGAGTCGGCGCGCGTGGTGACGATCGGCTCGATCGGCGGCCGGATCGCGGGACCGATGGTCGGGCCGTACCACACGTCGAAGTTCGCGCTGGTGGGGTTGACCGACAGCCTGCGCGCGGAGCTGGCCCCGGAGGGGATCCGCGTGGTGCTGGTCGAGCCGGGAGCGGTGGCGACGCCGATCTGGCCCCGGGCCCGCGCGGCGGCCGAGGAGGTGAGGGCCGGATTGTCGCCGGCGGCGTTGGAGAGGTACGGGGAGCAGCTGGCCGCGGCGGAGAGGAGCGCGGCCCGGTCGGCCCGGACGGGAGTACCCCCGCGCCGTGCGGCGGAGACGGTGGTCCGCGCGCTGACGACCCGCCGTCCGGCGCCGAGGTACCTGGTGGGCCGGGACGCCCGGCTGGCCGCGGTGCTGGCGAACTTGCCGTTCCGGGTGAGGTACCACCTGACGGCGGCGAAGCGATGAGCCGCCTGGTCGTGATCGTCGCGCCCGGCTCGCGGGGTGACGTCCAACCGTGCGTCGCCCTCGGGCGGGGCCTTGCCGCGCACGGCGATCGCGTCCGCGTCCTGGCCGCCTCCGCGTTCCGGGAGCTCGTCGAATCCCACGGCCTCGGCTTCGCGCCCCTCTCGGCGGACCCGGCCGCCCTGCTCGGCTCGGCCGTCGGGCAAGCGTGGACCGGCGGCAGGCGGTTCCTCTCCGGGCTGCGGGCCGTCCTCCGGCCGGTGCTCGACACGCTCCTCGCCGACGTCCACGCCGGGGCTGCCGGCGCCGACCTCGTGCTCGCTCCTTCGCTCGGCTTCCTCGGCGCGCACCTGGGCGCCCACCTCGGCGTCCCCGACGCCGAACTGCACTACCAGCCCAGCGTGCCGACGCGTGCCTTCGCCCACCCGCTCCTGCCCCAAGCCACCCGGCTCGGCCCCTGGGCACGGCACCTCAGCTTCACCGCCGTCGACGCCGTCGCCTGGCAAGTCCTCCGGCCGGAAATCGACCGCTGGCGCGCCGAGACGCTCGGCCTGCCCAGAACCGGACGAAGAGGCCCGCGGCGGCGGTCGGCCGTCCTGTGCGGATTCTCCGACGCCGTCGTGCCGCGGCCACCCGACTGGCCCGCCCGCGTGCACCTCACCGGGTACTGGTTCCTCGACACCGCCACCCCGCGGCCGGACCCGCGGCTGCGTGACTTCCTCGCCGCCGGCCCACCACCGGTCTACGTCGGCTTCGGCAGCATGCGGCCCGCCGACGCCGAGCGGACGTCCGACGTCGTCCGCGCGGCGTTGCGCCGGGCCCGGCTGCGCGGCGTCCTCAGTACCGGGGCGGACGCCGATGACGTGCTGGTCGTCGGCGATGTCCCGCACGATTGGCTGTTCCCGCGCACCGCCGCGGTCGTCCACCACGGTGGCGCCGGGACCACCGCCGCCGGGCTGCGGGCCGGGGTGCCGGCACTCGTCTGCCCCGTCTTCTCCGACCAGCCCTACTGGGGCGACCGGGTGTCGAAGCTGAGCGCCGGCCCGAAACCCGTGCCGCTCGGGGAGCTGGACGTCGACACCCTGACCGCGCGACTCCGGGAGCTGACCGGAAACCCGCTGTTCCGGCGCGGCGCCCAGTACGTCGGCGCACGCCTGCGGGCCGAGGACGGCGTGGCCCGCGCGTGCTCGCTGCTGCGTGCGGGCTAGGCGGTCGCGAAGACGGCCAGGAGCAGGCCGGTGCCGATGATCAGCACGCACGCCGCGATCGTCGTGCGGCGGTAGTGCAGGATCAGCGCCGCGAACTCGCGCAGCAGCGCGCTCGGCAGGAAGTACCGGGCCGTCGGGGAGCCCGTCGCGTGGAACGGCAGGCCGAGCCGCCGGCACTCGACCGCCGTCCGGAACACGTGGTAGTTGCTGGTCACCGCCACCACCCGGCGTGCGTCGGCGGGGAGCAGTTCCGCCGAGAACCGGAGGTTTTCCTCGGTCGTGCGGGCCTGGTCCTCGCGCCGGATGCGGTCGTCGGGGACACCGCGGTCGCGTAGGTACGCCTCCATCGCTTCGGCTTCGGTGACGGTCTCGCCGGGACCCCGCCCGCCGGAGACGACGAGCAGCGGCGGCGTCGCTTCCCGGGCGTGGAGCCGGATCGCGCGGTCGAGCCGCCCGGCGAGCAGCGGCGGCACGCGCTCGCCGTCCAGGCCGCAGCCGAGCACGATGATCGCGTCGAACCCGCCGCGGCGCCCGATCCGGCTGTACACCACGGAGTAGACCAGCAGCGACAGGAAGAGGAAGCCGAAGTACCCGGCCAGCACGGCGGCGACGGCCACCAGCGCCGAACCCCACCGGCCCAGTGGCGCGAACGCCAGCGCTTCGAGCGTGACCAGCCCGGCGCCCAGGCCGAGCGACAGCAGGTTTCCCGCGCTGCGCCCTTCCCGCTGCCACATCCGCACCCCGTTGGCGATGAGCGCGGTCGGCAGCACGAGGGCGACGAGCACCGCGACGACGCCGAGCAACCCGAGCAGCACCGGCATCAACCACTCGAGGTGCAGTGCGGCGCGCAGCAGCCACAACGAAGTCAGCAGCAGCGCCAAGCCGAGCCACACGGCGTTGCCCAGCCGCCGCGGCTCGCGCGCCACCCGGACCGCGAACACGACGAGGGCCACCCCGGCGGCAACCGGCAGCACCGCACCGGCGACGTTCACCCGGCCTCCCCTGGAATCACCGGAGAGCCTAGCCGCCGTGGCCAGGACGGGTGATCTGGCAGGGTGGACGCCGTGACCGATCGGCATCCGGCGTTCGTGCTCCACGGGCACTTCCGCCCCCGGCACCACTTCGACCTCCGCCTGGAGGAGGACGGCGTGCTGCGGTCCTGGGCCGTCCCGCGCGGCCTCCCGCCGGACCCGGGAAGCGACCGGCTCGCGGTGGCGGTGCCCGACCACGCGCTCGACCACCTGGCGTACGAGGACGACACGAAGAAGATCGCCGACACGGGCTGGTGGGAGGAACACGACCGGACGGCCAAGCGCATCCTGTTCACGCTGCACGGCCGGGCTGGGGCGGTGCGGTACGCGTTGATCCGCACCGCCCGCGACTGGCTCCTGCACCGCACCCGCGACCAGCCGGGTGAGGCGGCGTAGCGACCCGGCGGCACGACGTCGCCCGTGGTCGGTCAGGCGGGCGAAACACCGGGGCCGGCATAAGACCGCCGCGCCGGGTGCATCGCTCGGTGGGCCCAATACCCCAGCACGCCCAGCAGCGTGATCTCCAGGAGCATCATCAACCGCTCGACCAGGCCCGTCGCCACCGTCGGCAGGTGGCCGCCGAACACGACGTTCACCGCGAACGGGACGATGAACGGCAGGTAGAACGGGATCGCCCCCAGGGCCAGGCGCCGGGACCAGGTCGCGAACCGGCGCCAGCGCGGGTCGTCGCGGTGGCGGCGGCCCAGCGCCCAGCCGACCACCGGCAAGCTCAGGCACGTCACCGCCGAGGCGTACAGGTGGATCTTGCCCGTCGCCGTGATCGCGCCACCCTGCGGGTCCTTCGCGAACACCACCACCGCCAACAGGCTCACGCACCACAGCACCTTCGCCGCGACGAGCGCCGGATCGGCCAGGAGGCCACGGCGGTAGAGCGCGACCAGCAGCAGCGCCGATCCCGTGCTCGTCAGCAGCAACGCGCTGTCCCACAGCCACCGGCCCGGGCTCAGCGCGTAGTCGCTGAGCATCGTGCTGACCGGGTCGAGGGGCGCGAGCCTGCGGTCGACGTGCAGCACGGCGAGCAGGACGAGGGCGCCGGCGAAGGCGGCGAGCGCCCCGGGGACGAGCAGGCGGGCGCGCAGGCGGGGACGGACGGGTGCGGGACACAGCATGTAGGGAGACACTCCGGGGCGGTTCGGCTGGTTCAGGCGCAGCCGCGCACGCTACCCGTGACCTTTCCGTGACCATTGCCGACGCGCCCGCGCTGTGACGCAGGACACCGTCAGTGGTCGCCGTCCTGGGGGATTTCGGCCGAGTCCGTGAGCCGCAGCTTGCGCCGGGCCCGCTGGTAGAACGTCGTCATCCCGAGCCGGACCACCCGCGCCGCGCTCGGCCGGGCGCGCAGGTCGAGGCGCTCGCCGGGGGAGACGTACCCCTCGACCTGGCCGTCGACCTCCACCGCCAGCCGGCCGCTGGTCGGCAGCAGCTCCAGCGTCACCTCGTCGTGCACCGAGAGCACCACGCCCCGGCTGTACGCCGAGTGCGGCGCCGCCGGCGTCACCAGCAGGGCTTCCACCGACGGGCTGGTGATCGGGCCGCCCGCGGAGAAGCTGTACGCCGTCGAGCCGGTCGGCGTCGCCACCACCACCGCGTCGGCCGAGTAGCTCACGAACGGCTGGCCGCCGACCCGGACCGCGACCACCGCGCTGCCGTCGCCGGGCACGCGCACCACCGCGATGTCGTTGAACGCCGTGATCCGCCGCCCCTGCAGCACCGCGTCCACGGCCAGCCGCGGCTCCACCGTGAACTCGTGGTCGTCGATCGCGGACAGCGCGCCGGGCAGGTCGGGCACGTCGACCTCGGCCAGGAAGCCGAGCTTGCCGAGGTTCACCCCCAGCACCGGCGCGCGCTGCCCGTCGGCCAGCCGCATGGCCCGCAGCATCGTGCCGTCGCCGCCCAGGCTGACCAGCAGGTCGGCCCGCCGCCCGAGCTCCTCGGCCGACACCCCCTCCGCCGCGCAGTTGAGCCGCACGATCTCGTCTTCGATGCCGAGGATTTCGATGTTCCGGTTGCCCGCCCAGCCGAGCACGGCTTCGACGGCGGCCGCGGAGTCGCGGCGGGGGTGCAGCACGAGTCCCGCGGAGTGCATGTCAGCGGCCCCGGACGGGCGAAGAGAGCGTCATGCGCTCAGTCTGCCCCCTCCCGCCGCCGGTCGCCGCGAGAAGCGCAGCGCGCCGTCGTCGATCCGCCCGTGCCGGAGCTTGACGACGTCGTGCGCGTAGCTCATGCCCAGCTGCCACGGTGCCCGCGAACCCGCCTTCGGGAACTCGTCGATCGACCGCTGGACGTACCCGGCGTCGAAGTCCAGCAGCGGCCGCTCGGTGACCGCCGGGTCGTCGTTGACCGGCACGGCCTGGTCGTAGCCGTTCCGGTCGAGGTGGCGCAGCAGCCGGACGACGTACTCGCCGACCAGGTCGGCCTTGAGCGTCCACGACGCGTTCGTGTAGCCGATCGTGAAGGCGAAGTTCGGCACGCCGCTGAGCATCATGCCCTTGTAGGCCATGGTCTCCGGCAGCTTCACCGGTTCGCCGTCCACCGACAGCTCGATGCCGCCGAAGGCCAGCAGCCGCAGCCCGGTCGCGGTGACGACGACGTCCGCCTCCAGCTCGCCGCCCGATTCGAGCCGGATGCCGTGCTCGGTGAAGGACGCGATCCGGTCGGTGACGATCGAGGCGTCGCCGCGCTTGATGGACCGGAACAGGTCGCCGTCCGGGACCAGGCACAGCCGCTGGTCCCAGGGCTGGTACCGCGGCTTGAAGTGGGTGTCGACGGCGTACCCGGGCGGCAGCTGCTTCACCGTGGCCTTGCGGATCAGCCTCTTCACCACGCCGGGGCGGCGCCGGCTGAGCTGGTAGATCAGCGTGCTGACCGCGACGTTCTTCCAGCGCGCGATCGGGTACGCCAGCCGGGGGCCGAGCAGCCGGCGCAGCCGGTTGGCCAGTGCGTCCTCCGATGGCAGCGAAAGGATGTAGGTGGGGGAGCGCTGCAGCATCGTCACGTGCGCCGCGCGGTTGGTCATCGCCGGGACGAGGGTCACCGCGGTCGCGCCGCTGCCGATGACGACGACCTTCTTGCCGGCGTAGTCGAGGTCCTCGGGCCAGTGCTGCGGGTGGACGACCGTGCCGCCGAAGTCCTCCAGACCGGGGAACTCGGGCGTGTGCCCGGCCGCGTAGTCGTAATAGCCGCTGCACAGGTACAGGAACTTCGCGGTGAACTCCACCGGCTTCCCGTCGTGCTCGGCCTCGACCGTCCACAAGGCGTCCTCGGTGGACCAGGCGGCCCGGACGACTTTGTGCCCGAAGCGGATGTGCCGGTCGATCCCCGCGTCGGCCGCGGTGTCGCGGACGTACTTGAGGATCGACGGGCCGTCCGCGATGGCCTTCGCGTCGGTCCACGGGCGGAACCGGTAGCCGAGGGTCTGCATGTCCGAGTCGGACCGCACGCCGGGGTAGCGGAACAGGTCCCAGGTGCCGCCGATCGCGGCACGGGCTTCGAGGATCGCGTAGCTCTTGCGCGGGAACGCGGTGCGCAGGTGGTGGGCGGCGCCGACGCCGGACAGCCCGGCGCCGACGATGAGGACGTCGAGGTGTTCGGTCATGTCAGACGGTCTCCGTCCGCCGGGCGCGCTGCAGCACGCGGGTCAGCACGGCGTTGTAGTGGGTGGGGGTGATCCGGGCGAGCGCGTCGAACAGGTAGGCGTCCGGGCCGACGAGGATCCGGGCCTTCCCGCGGTCGACGCCGGCGTGGATGATCGCCGCCGCCTTGTCCGGCGACGTCATGGTCATGGCCTCGAACTGCGCGGCCATCTGCTCGTGGCTGCGGCCCCGGCCCTCGGGATCGCGGCGCACCCGGGCGTTGCGGGCGATGTTGGTCGTGATGCCGCCGGGGTGGACGGTCACCGCGCGGACGTCGGTGCCGCGCAGCTCCTGCCGCAGCGACTCGGTGAAGCCGCGGACGGCGAACTTCGCCGCGCAGTACGCGCTCTGGTACGGCACCCCGAGCAGGCCGTACACGCTGGAGGTGTTCACGATCGCGCCTTCGCCCTGCTCGACGAGGATCGGCAGGAACGCCCGCGTGCCGTGCACGACCCCGTGGAAGTTGATGTCGTGCAGCCAGTCGTCGTCCTCGGGAACCGCGTCGAGCACCGACGAGGTGACCGCGACGCCGGCGTTGTTGAACACCGCGGCCAGCGGCGCCGGGAGCCAGTCGCGGACCTCGGCGGCGAACCGCAGCTGGTCGGCCGCGTCGCGGACGTCGAGGACGCGGGTCAGCACCTTGCCGGGCAGCGCGGCCGCGGTGGCCTTGAGGCCGTCTTCGTCGACGTCGGCGAGGGCGACCGGCGAGCCGAGCCGGGACAGCCGGCCGGCCAGCGCGCGGCCGATGCCGGACGCCGCGCCGGTGATGACCACCGGGCGGCCGGTGAGACTACGAGGTCGTGACATCGCTGCTCCTCGCGTGCTGGTCGATCAGGTCGAGGATCGTGGGCCAGGCGCCTTCGGGCAGGTCGTGGCCCATACCGCGGACGGTCTCCAGCCGCGCGCCGCGGATGGCCCGGGCGGTGGCGGCCCCGCCGGTGGGGTGCACCATCCGGTCGCGGTCGCCGTGGATCACCAGCGTCGGCGCGGTGATCTTCCGCAGCAGCGGGGTCCGGTTGCCGGACTTCATGATCGCGGCGAGCTGGCGGCCGACGCCGCCGGACGTCGGATCGCGGTCCCAGCCCGTCCCGGCCAGCTCGCGCACGAACGCCTCGTCGAACGGGAAGCCGTGCGAGCCGATGTGCCGGAACATCCGGACGGCGCTCTCGACCGCCTCTTCGCGTGACTTCGGCGGCTTCGCGCCCATCATCCGCAACGTCGAAAGCGCGGGCCGGCCGAGCAGGCGCGACCCGGTCGTCGACATGATCGACGTGAGGGTGCGGATCCGTTCGGGGTACAGCGCGGCGGTGGTCTGGGAGATCATGCCGCCCATCGAGACGCCCGCGATGTGGGCGGTCTCGATGTCCAGCGCGTCGAACAGGCCGGCGGTGTCGGCGGCCATGTCCGTCAGGTCGTACTGCTGTGCGGGGAACCGGCCGGCGAGCATGCCGAGCAGGCTCGGCGGCCGGAACCGCGGGTGCGTCGAGCGGCCGGCGTCGCGGTTGTCGAACCGGATGACTTCGTACCCGCGCTCGGCGAGCCGCGCGCAGAAGGCGTCCGGCCAGCTGTGCAGCTGCTGGCCCAGCCCGGCGACGAGGACCAGCGGCTCGGCGCCGGTGTCCCCGATCCGTTCGCACGCCAGGGAAATCCCGCGTCCGACCTCGGCGATCTGCTCGGTCAAGAAACACCTCCGATGGTGGTCCGGCGGCGCACGACCGCGCGGCCGCCCTTGGCCGGGGCGTAGGCGACACCCCGCGAGTGCCAGCGTTCGCCGGGCTCGGTCGTCGGTACCAGCGTGAAGTCCCGCAGCAGGGTCCGCAGCACGACGGTCATCTCCATGGTCGCGAAGGCGGCGCCGAGGCAGCGGCGGGTGCCGCCGCCGAACGGGATCCACTGGTAGAGGTCCGGGCGCGTGCCTTCGAAGCGGTGCGGGTCGAAGGCGGCCGCGTGCGGGAAGACGGCGTCGTCGTCGTGGATCAGGGCGATGCTGACGAGGACCGCGTACCCCTTCGGCAGGGTCCACCGGCCGAGCCGGAAGCCGTCCTGCTTGACCTGCCGGGCGGTGAGGTCGATGACCGGGCGGGTGCGCTGGACCTCGAGGATGGTGGCGTCGAGGAGCTTCGGGTCTTCGGACAGCTCGGCGAGCAGCGCGGGGTGGCGGCGGAGGCGTTCCACGGCCCAGGCCAGCGTGGTCGCGGTCGTTTCGTGGCCGGCGGTGAGGAGGGTGAGGAGCTGGTCGGAGATCTCTTCGCGGCTCAGCCCGGACCCGTCGTCGTAGCGGGTCTGCAGCATCATCGAGAGGACGTCGTCCTTTTCTTCGGCGCGCGCCTTGGCGATCAGCCGGTCGACGATGGCGTCGTACTCGCGGCGCATCCGTTCGAACCGGCGCCACGGGTTGAAGCGGCCCTTCTTCGGGATGGGCAGCACGGCCAGCCGCGAGCCGAGGGTGACAAACGGCGGAAGCAGTTCGCGCAGCTCGGCGAACTCGGCCCCTTCGGCGCCGAAGACCGCGCGGAGGATGGCGTTGAGGGTGATCCGCATCATCGACGGCAGCGTGGCGAACGCGCGGTTTTCGGGCCAGCTCGCCAGTTCCCGCACGGTTTCTTCCTCGACGATCCGCTCGTACGCGGCGAGCCGCCGGCCGTGGAAGGGCGGGACCAAGAGCTTGCGCTGCCGTTTGTGCTCGTCACCGGAGAGGGCGAACATCGACCGCGGCCCGAGCACGCGCCCGAGGTTGACCTCGAGGTTGTCGACGAGTTCGGGTCCGGAGGTGAACAGCTGCTTGATCTCCGCGGGGCTGCTGATCACCACGGCGTTGCCGAAGATCGGCACGTTGACCGTGAACGCGTCCCCGTAACGGTCCTTGAGCCGCCGCATGCCGCGCAGGGGCTGGGTGAGCGCATAGGCGCCCTGGACGGCGCGTGGCGCGGTGGGCCCCGGTGGCAGCGTCGCGGGGCGTGTCATGGTCGTCATCGACCCTCCCGGAAGGTGGTACGCGAACGTACCGTCGGTACGGTACGCCGGTGTACCATCCCGTTTCAAGGGAGGGGTATAGCGTGACTTCCGTGGACGTCGACACCCGCCGGCACCGGCAGCGCCTCTTGGACGGGCTGGCCGGGTCGATCACCGAGGTGGGCTTCCGCGACACGACGGTCGCCGACGTCGTCCGCCGCGCCCGCACGTCCCGCCGGACGTTCTACGAGCACTTCTCCAGCCGCGAAGAGTGCCTGATCGCGCTCCTGGCGGAGGCGAACCGCTCGATGATCCAGCAGATCTCCGAGGCGGTGGATCCACAGGCGCCGTGGAAAGCCCAGGTGCGCCAGGCGATCGAGACGTGGATCGCCTGTGCCGAAGCCGAGCCGGCGATCACGCTGAGCTGGATCCGCGACGTACCGGCGCTGGGCGCCGCGGCCCGCGAACTGCAGCGCGACGTGATGGAAGCGTTCATCACGATGACCCAGCAGCTGACCGACACACCTGCACTGCGCGCGGCGGGGATCAGCCCGCCTTCGCGGCAGCTGTCGATCATGCTCCTGGGCGGGTTGCGCGAGCTGATCGCCACGACGGTGGAGGACGGCGGCCGGGCCGGGGACGTCACCGAGGTCGCGGTGCGCGCGTCGATCGCGTTGCTCGGCCCGGCCTGAGCAGCAAATCTTTCTGTATAACGTCATATATGGCGGTTCAATCCGCGATTTTTCGAGCCACCCCGCCGTAGAGCTGAGTATTGGTGTAGGGATCATTCGAAATGTCGCCCGGGCCGCCCGGGCGCCACAAGGCGCAGCCGACCAGGCCGGGTTCGATGAGCTCGAAGTCGCCGAACATCGTCTCGACTTCCTCGTACGTGCGGGTGGTCGCCTGGTCCTGGCCGCGGGCCTGGTTGAAGTTGCCCACGGCGGTGTTGATCCGGTTGCCTTCCTGGTCGCTGATCATGTGCGAGATGGCCAGGTAGCTGCCGGCCGGGACGCGGCGGCGGTACTCGGCGAGCAGGGTGTGCGGGTCGCTGGCGTCGGGGATCCAGTGCAGCATGGCGACCATCAGCAGCCCGATCGGTTCGGTGAAGTCGAGGCGGCGCACGTCCGGGTCGGCGAAAAGGTCGTCGGGGCCGGTGAAGTCGGCGTGCGCGATGGTGGCGTTTTCGCTGGTGCGCAGGAGCATCTTGCTGTGCGCGACGGCGATCGGGTCGCGGTCGACGTAGACGACCCGGCAGCGCGGGTCGATTTCGCCGGCGATCTGGTGGACGTTGCCCACGGTCGGGATTCCCGAGCCGATGTCGAGGAACTGGCGGATGCCCAGGTCCATCAGGGTGCGCACGACCCGGCCGAGGAACGCGCGGTTGAGCCGGGCGACGTCCCGGATGCCGGGCATGATCTTTTCGGCCTGTTCCGCGGCGGCGCGGTCGGCCTGGAAATTGTGGGCGCCGCCCAGCAGGTAGTCGTAGGTCCGGGAACTGCTGGGTTTCGTCGTATCGATACCCGGAGGGACCCATTCCTCTTCTTGATGTTGTGTCATCGTGCACCTCGCTCACCGTCGAACGAAGAACATACTCACTCACGCGGCGTCCGCGATTACGCCATAGGTGTGACGGCAATTCAGCCGATGGGTGCTGTCGCGTGCCGCCGATCGGGCCTAGGGTGGCAGTCCTCTTCCGGACTGCCAAGGAGAGGAAATGACCGTCCCGGTCGCACCAGGCCGCCGGCTCCTGCTGGGACACACTCCGTCGTTGTTGCGGCGGCGCGTCGGGTTCACGTCTTCCCTGCGTGCGCACGGCGATATGGTGCGCTTGTTCCTCGGTCCGCTGGAGACGTATTTCCTGACGAGCCCGGAGTTGGTCAATCACGTTCTCGTCACCCAGGCGACGAGCTTCTCGAAAGGGATCATCTTCGACCGTTTCCGGCCGTTCATGGGAAACGGGCTGGTGATGTCGGAAGGTGCGTTCCACCTGCGGCAGCGACGGCTGGTGCAGCCCGCCTTCCACGCGGCGCGGCTGGCGGCGTATGCGGACACGATGGTGCGTGCCACCGATGAGCTGACCGGTACTTGGCGGGCGGGTGAGGTGCGCCGGCTGGACGCCGACATGCAGCGGTTGGCCATCACCGTGGTCGGGGAGACGCTGTTCGCGACCGAGCTCGGGCGGAGGGCGGTCGCGGAGGCCCGCCGGTCGATCCCGGTGGTGCTCAAGGCGGGGATGGTGCGGGCGTTGTCGCCGCGGGTGCTCGAACACGTGCCGGTCGTGCCCGCGAACCGGCGGTTCGACCAGGCCGTGGACCGGCTCCGGGGGATCGTGCACGAGGTCATCGCCGGGTGGCGGGTCACCGGGGAGGACCACGGGGATCTGTTGTCCATGCTGATGCTGGCCCGGGATCCGGACACCGGTGAGGGCATGACCGACGACCAGGTCTACGACGAGGTGGTCACGCTGCTCACCGCGGGCAGCGAGACCAGTGCCGTGGCGTTGACCTGGCTGTTCCACGAGCTGGCGCGGCACCCGGAGGTGGCGGGTCGGGTGCGGGCCGAGGTGGACGAGGTCCTGGCCGGCCGGGCGGCCACGTTCGCCGACGTCGGGAAGCTGCCGTACCTGCGCCGGGTGGTCGGCGAGGTGCTGCGGATGTACCCGATCTGGATCCTGATGCGGCGGGCGCTGCGGGACGTCGAGCTCGGCGGGGTGCGGCTGCCCGCCGGGACGGAGGTCATGTTCAGCCCGTTTTCGCTGCACTTCGATCCGCGGTTCCACGAAGACCCGGAGCGGTTCGATCCCGATCGCTGGCTGCCCGAGCGGGCGGCGCGCGTCCCGAGGGGGGCGTACATCCCGTTCGGTGCGGGTGGCCGGCAGTGCCTCGGGCAGGCTTTCGCGCACACCGAGATCACGCTGGTCGCGGCGACCGTGCTGGCCGGGTGGGAGCTGTTCCCGGTGCCGGGGGTGCCGGTGCGCCTGACGGTGACGTCGGCGGCTTATCCCGATCGGATGCCGATGACCGTGCGGCCCCGGCGCGCGGTCTGATCCGTTTTTTCGATCGTTTTGTTCGTCTGATTTCCTTCGGAGGTATGTTCCCGTGTCCGAAATCCGTGGTGGGATGACGCGCGCCGCCGGTCGTCGCCGGCGGGGCATCGTGCTCGTGCTGGTGGCTCTGGGCTTCCTGCTCCTGCCCGTTTCCGCGAGAGCGGAGGGCGCGAGCTGCCGGGACGTGTTTTTCCCGGTGACGCTCGTGGCGCTCCCGCAGACGATGCACGGCACCCTGTGCGTGCCCGCGGGGGGTGCGAACACGGTGCAGGTGCTGATTCCCGGCGGCACGTACAACAGTTCGTACTGGGACATCGGGTACCAGCCGGAGATCCGGTCGTACCGGCTGGCGATGAACAACGCCGGGTACGCCACGCTGGCGCTCGACCGGCTGGGTACCGGGGGCAGCACGACTCCGCCGAGTGCGGTGCTGACGACGGTCACCGAGGCCGCGGTGGTGCACCAGGTGATCCAGGCGGTCCGGTCCGGCTCGCAGGGGGCGCGGTTCGGCAAGGTGATCCTGGCCGGGCATTCGTTCGGGTCGGGTACCGCGAGCATCGAGGCGGGGACGTTCCGGGACGTCGACGCGGTGCTGGTGACCGGGCTGGCCCACAAGCTGAACCTGACCGGGACGGCGGCGGTGTTCGCCGCGACCTATCCGGCCCTGCTCGACCCGCGGTTCGCCACGGGCGGCTACGACCCCGGTTACCTGACGACGACGCCGGGCAGCCGGTACGCGATCTTCCACGCGCCGGGGCCCAAGGTCGACGGCGCGATCGCCTTCGACGAGGCGACCAAGGACACCTCGGCCTACGAGCAGGCGGCCGACCTCTTCCCGATCGGCATCATCGCGCCGTATTCGCTGCTGATCAATCGCCCGGTGATGGTCGTGCTGGGCCAGGACACGGTGTTCTGCGGGCTGCTGGCGACCGATTGTGCGTCGGCGGGCGGGATCAAGACGTCGGAGGCGCCGTACTACGCGGCCGGAGTGGATCTGACGACGTATGCGCTGCAGGGCTACGGGCACGCGATCAACTACGCGCCCAACGCGCCGGACTACTTCCGGGCGGTGATCGGCTGGGCCGATCGCAAGGTCGGCCGCTGAGGCCGTGACCAGCGGTCTCGAAAGTTTCGACGGGCGGCGAGCCGTGTAAGTTTCACGGTTCGGTTGTCCTTTGTGGACCGCGGACAGTGGTCCTGAGGAGGCAAAGCGGCCCGGTCCGGCGCCGGAAGCGGCTGGGCCGGTGCGCGTGCATTGACAATCACGCTGCCGGAAGTTCAGGCTTGCCCGACGCATGTTAGCGATAACAGTCTTGCTTGGACGAATACCGATCTGGCCGTCCAACGGCGGGTAGCTGACCGGGAGAAGATCGTCATGAACAGAAGAAGCATCAGCCGCAGGAGCCGGCACCTGATGGCCGTGTCCGCCGCCGCGGCGACGGTCGCGGTGACGGCGTTGTTCGGGGCCGGCGCCGCGGAAGCCGACGCCACCGGCGCCCTGCGCGGCGTCGGTTCAGGCCGCTGCCTGGACGTCCAGAACGCGAACCAGGCCGACGGCACGGGGGTACAGATCTACGACTGCTCGGGCGGTGCCGGCCAGCAGTGGACGTCGACCGCCAGCGGGCAGCTGACGGTGTTCGGGAACAAGTGCCTGGACGTGGCCGGCAGCGGGACCACCGCCGGTACCAAGGTGCAGATCTGGACCTGTCACGGCGGGGCCAACCAGCAGTGGCGGGTGAACTCCGACGGCTCGGTCGTCGGAGTCCAGTCCGGGCTCTGCCTGGACGTCACCGGCGCCGGCACGGCCAACGGCACCGCGGTCGCCATGTGGACCTGCCACGGCGGCAGCAACCAGCAGTGGACCGGCCTGTCCGGCACCACGCCGACCACCACCACGACGACGACCGGCGGCGGCACCGGCTGCTCCCTGCCCTCGACCTACCGCTGGTCCTCCTCGGGTGCGCTGGCGCAGCCGAAGAACGGGTGGCTGTCGCTCAAGGACTTCACCAACGTCGTCTACAACGGCAAGCACCTGGTCTACGGCTCGACGGTCAACTCGTCCGGGTCGTACGGCTCGATGGCCTTCAGCCCCTTCACGAACTGGTCGGACATGGCTTCGGCCGGCCAGAACGGGATGAACTCCGGCACGGTCGCCCCGACGCTGTTCTACTTCGCGCCCAAGAACATCTGGGTGCTGGCCTACCAGTGGGGGCAGTGGCCGTTCATCTACCGCACGTCGAGCGACCCGACCAACCCCAACGGGTGGTCCGCGCCGCAGCCGCTGTTCACCGGCAGCATCTCCGGCTCCGGCACCGGCCCGATCGACCAGACCCTGATCGCCGACGGCTCGAACATGTACCTGTTCTTCGCCGGTGACAACGGCAAGATCTACCGGGCGAGCATGCCGATCGGGAACTTCCCGGGCAGCTTCGGGTCGAACTACACGACGATCATGAGCGACACGCAGGCCAACCTGTTCGAGGCCGTCGAGGTCTACAAGGTCCAGGGCCAGAACCAGTACCTGATGATCGTCGAGGCGATGGGCTCGGGCGGCCGCTACTTCCGGTCGTTCACCTCGAACAGCCTGAGCGGTTCGTGGACCCCGCAGGCGGCCAGTGAGAGCCGGCCGTTCGCGGGCAAGGCCAACAGCGGTGCGAGCTGGACCAACGACATCAGCCACGGCGACCTGGTCCGCACCAACCCCGACCAGACCAAGACCATCGACCCCTGCAACCTCCAGTTCCTCTACCAGGGCAAGGACCCGGCAGCGGGCGGCGACTACAACCGCCTCCCGTGGCGCCCGGGCGTGCTGACGCTGCAGCGCTAGCACCTGAGTGATCCGAGGAGGAGCCCCAGCCGAGCACCGGCTGGGGCTCCTCCTCGTTTTCGTGAATCACCGGAAATGGCGCCGAGACCCGTTTTCCGCGACGTCCGTGCCACCCGGTCGGGTTGAAAAGGTTTATGCGGCGAATACCGGGTCCCGGCGCCGGGTTCACTCGTCAAGGCGATCATGATCTTGTTCCGGTGGCCGGTTCGCCGAGCCGTCGGTTAGCGTGATCCCGGCCCGGGAAACGGCGCGCCACAAGCGCTTCGCCGACCGGCTTCCCCGAAGGCGTCCGATCACGAGAGCCTTCGTTTTCGATCAAGGGCAGGGTTGGCTGCTGAACCGGAGAAGGTTATGTCATTCGGCAATGGCGCGACGACGATTCCGCGGGCGCGACGCCCCCGCGCCGGGCGGGCCGGCGGGGTACTGGCGGCGCTGCTGCTGGCCGCCGCCTCGCTCGGCCCGGACGCGCACGCCTATCCCGCGCGGGTGCAGGTGTTCGTGGCCAACAGCGGTTCGGACAACGTCACCGTGTACGACACCCGGATGCAGGAGGTGGTCGCCACCGTCCGGGTCGGCCGGTCACCGGTCGGCGTCGGCGCGGCCCCCGGCGGGGACCGGGTCTACGTCACCAACGAGCTCTCCGACACCGTTTCGGTGATCGACGCCCGCACGTACTCCACCGTGGCCACGGTGCCGGTGGGCCTGCACCCGTTCGGTGTGGCGGTCGCCGGTTCGCACGCCTACGTGACGAACTTCGGGGCCGACACGGTCTCGGTGCTCGACACCGCGACGAACACGGTCGTGCGGCAGATCCCGGTGGGCCGGTTCCCGCACAGCCCGGCTGCCAGCCCGGACGGGCGCCGGGTGTACGTCACCAACAACGGTGCGGCCACTGTGTCGGTCATCGACGCCGGGACCGACCGGGTCGTGGCCACGCTGCCGGTGGGCCGCTTCCCGGCCGGGATCGCGACCAGCCCGGCCGGCGACCGCGTCTACGTGGCCGCGACCGGCGCCAACAGCGTGAACGCCATCAACGCCGCCGGGCCGACGCTGATGACGACGCAACCGGTCGGGGAGGTGCCGATGGGGGTCGCGGTCACCCCGCGCGGGCAGGTCTACGTCGCCAACGCCGGCTCCGGCACGGTGTCCCTGCTCGGCCGGAACCCGCCGGTGACGATCCCGGTGCAGGGCGAGCCCGAAGGCGTGGCGGCGGCCCCCGACACCAGCTACGTCTTCGTCACGAATTCGGCGTCGGGCTCGATGTCGGTGATCGACATCGCGACGAACACGGTCGTCGCGACCGTGCCCGTCGGCAGCGAACCCGAGGGCCTCGCCGTGACGTCCTGACCTCGGTTCACCGCGGGCGGCCGGACGGCGACGGTGAGTACGTCACGGTCGTCCCCCCGCGCACGCAAGTCGCCGCCGGAGACGCCGGAGACGTCGGTGCGACTGTGAGTGCAACGACGTCGGCGCCGCACACCGGCGGTGGCGCCGCACCGCCGGAGGCGAACCCCACCACCGCGGCCACCGCGCCCGCCGCCACCAGCCCGCCGGCGCCCGCCCACGCGAGGCCGCGCCGGGACCGCACCGGCGCTTCGGCCGGCGACACGCGCGGGCGCGCCACCACGTCGATCGCGAACGGCTCCGAACGCTCCGCCCGGAAGTCCTCTTCGCCGGCGAGGAACCGGCCGTACACCGTGAGCGCGACGGCCCGCGTCCGGGACAACGCGCCCGTGACCGTCGCGGGATCGCCGTCGGGGCAGAGGAACCCGTGCAGCAGCACGAGCGGGCGGCCGTACTCGTCGCGGGGTTCGCCGCCGGATTCCACCTCGGTCACGGCGTGCTCGGCCCAGACCAGCACCCCGTACGGTGTCGGCGCGGCACGCGATGGCACGTCGTCCAGCGGTGTCGCGGTGGCTTCGAGGAACCCGTGCTCCGGCAGGAAGCCCGGCACCAGCAGGGCCGAGTAGCCGCGCCGCCGTCCGCGGGCGATCAGGAACGGCCACGCCCGGCCGGTCACCAGTCGCCCCAGCGGTCGCCGCCGAGGCGGGACACCGGCAGTTTCGCTTCAAGCACCGCGACCTGCCGCTGCAGCTCGCCGACCACGCGCCGGCGGGCCTGGACGTAGTGCTCGGCCAGCTGGTCGGCCTCGCCGAGCCGGGCCATCCGGGCGCCGCGCTCGGCCGGGTCGTCGTGCGGGCGCAGGGTGTCCAGCAGCAGCATCAGGCTCGACTCGGCGACCAGGCCCGCGCCGACCGCGGAGGCCAGCACCCGCGCGGCGTGCGCGGTGAGGTAGCCGCCGAGGGTTCGCAGTGCCTCGGCCGGGCCCATCCGCAGCCGCCGTTGCGCGGCCTCGAGCAGCTCCGCGCGGGTGGCCCGGTCGAGGGCGAGTTCGGTCTGGCGCAGGATGTCCGGCACGACCACCGACAACGCGGCTTCGACGTTGCCGGGCCGGAAGTGCCCGTCGGGCTTCTTCCGGACCATGCCGTCCGAGAAGACGGCGAAGTCGTGCCCGACCGCGGTCACCGGGATCAGCCGCACGATCCGGCGGGCGCTGTGCACCTTGACCAGGTCGGCGAACCCCGGCGTCCGCATCAGCCGGTCGCGGACGATCCGCAGCCGCTCGTTCTCGTCCGGGTGCAGGTGGTCGAGCAGGTCCCACTTGGTGATGACGAAGACGATCGGGCTGCGCACCGGCAGCATCGCGTTGATCATCGCGTCGAGGGACGCCTCGAGCATCAGCATGCCCCGCTGGTCGCCCTGTTCGGCCTGCAGCAGGCGGAAGCCGTCGATGATGCCGACGAGCGCGTCGGCGTCGGCGATCGCTTCCAGCAGCGTCGCCTGCGCGGTCGAGCCCGGCGCGTCCGGGTCGGTCAGCAGTTCGCCCGGGTACTCGAGGTAGCCGAGCTTGACGACGGGTTCGGCCGCGCCGGCGACGTCGGTCAGCACGCTGAACTCGAACTCGCGCAGTTCGCCGCGGGTGGTGCCGCGCGGCCACTCTTCGTGGACGTCGGCCGCCTTGCGGTACCACCGGTTCAGCTCGATCAGCTGCTCGTGCGGCACGCGCAGGTAGAAGCCGCGGTCACCCGGGGTCTGCAGCCGGCGGTAGATCCCGGTCAGCAGCAGCGTCTTGCCCGAGCCCTGCAGCCCGAGTGTGACGATCCGGAACGCCGGGATCCCGCCGGGCGGGCCGGCGAGGAGCGCCGCGGGCCGGTCCGCGCGGCGGCGGCGTCGTCGCCAGAGCAGCACGGCCACCAGCGACAACGCGAGAAGGATCAGCAGGACGCTCACGGTTTGTCCCCTTCCGTCATCGAGACGGAGCCGCGAGCCGCCGGGGAAATACGCCGGGAACGCCGGTGTATCTGCCGGACGTTTCCGGGCTCTGTCCGGCACAGCTCCCACTGCGGAAGGAACGACCATGCCGGAACCGAAGACCCACCACGCCCGCGCCGACGCCGAACGCGCCCGGCTGCTGACGGGCACCACCTCGCCGTTCACCATCACCGTCGAGTTCGCCGGCGGGCTGACCCAGGTCCAGCAGGACGCTTTCGCCGCGGCCGCCGACCGCTGGGCGACGGTGATCGTCGGCGACCTGCCGGACGTCGTGTTCGAGGGCGAACCGATCGACGACGTGCTGATCGTCGCCAAGGGCGCCGACATCGACGGCGAGGGCCACATCCTCGGCCAGGCGCGCATCACCCACGTGCGGCCGGCGGGCCCCGAACCGTGGGCGCTGCTGCCGGTCCGCGGGGAAATGACGTTCGACCGGGCCGACCTGGCCAAGATGGAGGCCACCGGCATTCTCGGGGACGTGATCACCCACGAGATGGGCCACGTCCTCGGCGTCGGCTCACTCTGGGGCCCCAAGGGCCTGCTGGTCGGCAAGGGCACCAGCGACCCGGTGTTCGCCGGCCCGGCGGCGATGGCCGAGTACCACAAGCTGCTGCTCGGGGCCGGCGAGCCGGTGCGGGTGCCGGTGGAGGACACCGGCGGGCCGGGCACCCGGGACGTGCACTGGCGGGACCGCACCTTCGGCAACGAGCTGATGACCGGTTTCGTCGGCCACGCCCCGAACCCGCTCAGCCGGGTCACCGTCGCTTCCCTCGGCGACCTCGGCTACCAGGTCGACATCGACGCGGCGGACGCCTACGAGCTGCCGGCGGACCTGGCGCCGACGGCGGCGGGCGTGGCGGTGCACGCGCTGGCGGTCACGCCGGCTCCGGTCGAGCTGTCCCGGCAGGACGTGCGCGGCTGAGAAGGCGGGTCCCGTGGGCCGGTTCCGCCACCGCGGAACCGGCCACCGGCCGGTCAGCAGCTCGAATGCATCTTGAGGTGGACGATGTCGTCCCAGAGGCCGGTGTCGAAGGTCGCCCAGGCCCGGAACCGGTAGCGTTCGGCGCTGCTCGGCATGTTCTGCACGAACTTGCGCCAGTCGCCGCCGACCGGGTGTTCGGTGGCCAGCGACCCCAGGATCGCCCGGTTGGCGTCGAGCAGGTCGACGTGCCAGATGACCCAGGCGTCATCGTCGTCCCCGCTGGTCACCGTGGCGTCGAAGGCGGCGGTCCCGTCGGGGAACAGGGTCCACTTGGCGCCCTCGAACATCGTGCAGTCCCCCTTCCGGATCAGCCCCCAGGTGAATTCCCACGGCGTCCAGCCGCTGAGCCGTTTCGCTGAGGCGTTCGCCGCCTCCATGATGACCGACGGGTCCATGTCGAGTGCCTTTCCGCTCGTGCGCAGTGCTACCGCCGGACAGAGCCGCGGGGGAGGCGCTTGATACGGGTCACCGGCCGGGTGTCGCGGGCAGGGCGAGGGAGAGGGCGAGGTTCCCGTCGAGGAACATCAGCCCCCGCGCCCCGAACTGCCGGAAGGCGGCTTCGACCGCGGGCACGCCCACGGTGAGGCCGAGTTCGCGGTGCACGGCCGCGGCGGTGCGGGGCCGGTCCGCACAGGCGAGGTAGAGCTCGGCGAGCGTGTCGCGGAAGGTGTGGGTGCCGCGGCTGCCGGGGTGGCGGCCGTCGTAGATCTGCAGGAACCCCGGGGCGCAGCGGTACACCAGCACCGGTTCCGGGGCCGCCCGCCAGGCCGCCGACCACGCCGAAACCGCCTCCTGCAGCGGCGCGTAGACCTCCGCGGGCAACTCGTCCTCGGGTTCGTACTCGAAGAAGTAGGCGACCCGGCGGACGTCCACCGCGGGTGGGTAGACCTGCCGGTAGCTGGGCTCGGGTTCCCGCGCCCGCAGCGGGAACCGGCCGGGCCGGGTGAACAGCGGGCTGAACCGCTCGAGCCAGAGCCGGGACGCGCCGGCGGGTGGCTGGAGGTGGACCAGGTGCGGGATGACCGCCGCCTGTTCGGCGTACGCCCCGGCCGGTTCGCCCGGGAACCCCCAGAGGATGTTCCAGGCGACGGAGATGCCGTAGTAGCGGGCCCAGCGCAGGAGGTTGACGTTCTGCGCCGCCCGGACCCCCTTGTCCATCAGCCGGAGCACTTCGGAGCTCAGCGACTCCAGGCCGGGCTGCAGCTGCGTGACGCCGGCCGCGGCGAGCAGCTTCAGCTGGGCGCGGGACAGGTTCGCCTTGACCTCGTAGAAGAGCTGGTACTCCCGGCCGGCCTCGGCCAGGGCCGGGACCAGCGTCTTGAGGTAGCCGGGCTCCATGATGTTGTCGACCGCGTCGAACCGGAACGTCCGGTATCGCCGCGCCTGCCGGTCCAGTTCGCCGAGCACCCGGGACGGCGACTTGGCGCGGAACCGCATGGTGGTGCCGTTGAGCCCGCAGAACGTGCAGTGGTGCTTGGCGCCCCACCAGCACCCGCGCGCCGACTCGAACGGCAGGGCGACGTGCCCGGTGGGCAGCCCCAGCCGGCCGGCTCGCTCGAAGTACTCGTCGTAGTCCGGCACCGGCAGGTCGTCGAGCCGTTCGTGCGGCGCCTCGCCGGGAGCCGAGACGACCTCGCCGCCGGAGCCGCCGGCCCGGCGGGCGACCCCGGGGACGGTTGCCGGGTCCGTGCCGGTCGTCAGCGCCTCCAGCAGGCGCGGGAACGCGACGTCCCCTTCGCCGAGCACGGCGAAGTCGATGCAGTCGACGGACCGGACCAGCTCCAGGCCCATCTCGCCGTCGAAGTTGGCCCCGCCGAACACGGTGACGACCCCGGGATCGCGCTCCTTGAGCCGGCGGGCCAGCGCGAACGACGCCACGTTCTGCTGGAAGGTGCAGCTGAAGCCGACGATCCGGGCTCCGGCGAGCTCGTCGGCGACGGCGTCGAGGAACGCGGGCACGTCCCGGTCCCGGACGGCCGCCAGCCAGTCCGGTGCCGCCCCGGCGGGGTCGTCCAGGTAGGACAGTTCGGCACCGAGCCCGGCGAGCAGCTTTCCGTCCGGGTCCGGTGCGGCGTCGCCGAAGGCCGCGACGGAGAAGAGCCAGTCGCCGAGCTGCCGGCCGCGGTGGTCGGCGAGCTTCCGGTACCGCTCGAGGCCGATCCGGACGGCGAAGTCGAGGTTCAGGTGCAGCGTGCGGACGGGGAACCCGTGCCGTTCCCCGATCGCCTTGAGCAGCCCGAGCTGGATGGACGGCCGATCGGCGTCGAGGAACGGCATCGAAACGAGGACAACGGGTGACGTGGTCATGGCCGGGCTCCAACCCCGCACGCGGCGGCTTCGGGTGCTACCGGATGAACGATGCCTTGATGAACCGCGGCACCACGAACGCCGCCGAGGAGTCGGATTGGTAGTTCACCAGCAACTCCTGCTGCTCCGGCGTGAAGGACTCGTCGAACTCGGAGCTGAAAGCCTCCGTGATCCGGCGCTCGACCGCGCCCTCTTTCGCCGTCGCGAGCCAGGCGAACCAGAGCACCGCGGACAGGAATTCCTGCTGCTTCTCCGGGAGCGCCTCGGCCAGTTTCTTCAGATTCGGCCAGAAATCGGCGAGTTCCGCCGACGGGTCCTTCTTGGTCATTTCTTCCTCCGGTTCGGTGTCTATCCACTGTGTACTTCGGCCAATCTCATCCGTACTTCGTCCGCCTCCGGGTGCGCGAGGTGGACGAGGATGTCGTGCGCCTGTTGCCAGCCGGACCGGGCGGCCTCGACCTCGCCCAGTTCGTGGCGGAGGTTGGCGAGCTCGATCAGCACCCGCGCCTCCGTCACGAGGTTTCCGTTGCGGTGCACGATCTCCAGCGCCCGCTCGTAGCAGGCGATCGCCCGGGGGTGATCCCCGAGCTGCTTGTGGGCGTAGCCGATGCTGTGCCAGCTCTGGGTGGCGCCCATCTGGTCGCCGAGCAGCGTCTGCAGGTCGAGGGCCCGCTGGCAGAACTCGATGGCCTTGGCGTGCGCGCCGAGCAGGGTGTGGAACCAGCCGACGGCGTTGAGCGCCGTCGCCTCGCCTGCTCGGTGCCCGGCCGCCTGGAACAGCTCGAGGGCCTGTTCGGCGTGCGGGAGCGCGTCCGCGGCGAGGCCTTGCTTGTCGAGCAGCCAGGCGAACTGGCGGTGGGCGTGGGCTTGCCCGACGACGTCGGCGCTCGCGCGGTACAGCTCGAGGGCCGCTCCGAGGTCGGTGCCGGCTTCGGCGTGCCGGCCGAACCTGGCGTGCGTGCCGCCCAGGTGCAGGTGGGCGAAGGCCTGCTTGCGCCGGTCACCGAGCCGGCGCGCGGCGGCCAGTGCGGTGGTGAGCACTTCCTTCTCGTCGTGCCAGTACCCGCGCATGTTCAGGAACCGCTGCATCGACCAGGCGAGCTCCCAGACCCGGGCGTCGAACTCCGCGTCCGCGTGGACGGCCTGCAGCAGCACCCGGTGCTCGGCCTCGAACCACGCCAGCGCCCGCCGGTGGTCGGTGATCCGGTCCGGCTCGGCTCCCTCGGGCAGCGGGGTCAGCTCGGGCGGCACTTCCAGCCGCGGGTCGAGGAAGCCGTCGGCGAGGTAGGCGGTGTGGGCGTAGTGGCCGAGCAGCCGGTGCGCCGCCCCGGCCCGCCCGGCGGGGGACTCCTCCTCGAACGCCAGCTCCGCGGCGTAGGCGCGCAGCAGGTCGTGCAGGGTGTAGCGGCCGGGGGCCGGCTCGGCGATCAGGTGCGCGTGCGCCAGCTCGGTCAGCAGCACCCGGGTTCGTCCCGCGGGCAGCCCGGCCAGGCTCGCCGCCGCCGGTGTGCCGAGGTCCGGGCCGGGGTGCAGGCCGAGGAGGCGGAACAGCCGGGCCGCCGCGGGATCCAGGCGCAGGTACGACCAGGAGAACACCGCCCGGGGATCGGTCGCCGGGTCGGCGGCGGCGAACTCGTCGAGGCCACGCGCGTCCCGCAGCTGGCCGGCCAGCGCGGCCAGCCCGAACCCGGGGTGGATCGCCGCGCGCGCCGCCACCACCGCCAGGGCCAGCGGCAAGTGGGCGCACAGGGTGATGATCTCGTCCGCCGCCGCGGGCTCGGCCGCGATCCGGTCCGCGCCCAGCCGGCCGCGCAGCAGCGCCCGCGCCTCCGCGGTGTCCAGGAGGTCGACCGCGAGGGGACGGGCGCCGGCCGTGACCAGACCGGTGAGCTGGTCGCGGCTGGTCACCAGCACCACGCTGCCCGGTGCGCCCGGCAGCAGCGGGCGCACCTGCCCGGCGTCCCGGGCGTTGTCCAGCACGACCAGGACACGCCGGTTCGCCAGGAGCGTCCGGTACAGGCCGGCCTGCGCGTCGAGGGTGCGGGGGATCCGGTTGTCGGGGACGTCGAGGGCTTCGAGGAACCCGCGCACCGCGTCGGCCGGAGCCACCGGCGACCCGGTCGGATCGAAACCGCGCAGGTTCACGTACAGCTGGCCGTCGGGGAACTCGTCGGCCACCGAGTGGGCCCAGTGCAACGCCAGGGCCGTCTTGCCGACGCCGGCGGTGCCCGACAGCACGACGATCCGCGGGGCGGGGGACCGCTCGCTCTCGATCTCGCCGAGGCGGCGCAGCGCCCGCTCCCGGCCCGCGAACCCCGGCGTGTCCGGGGGCAGCTGCGCGGGGATGGAAGCCGGTGCGGCGGGCGGGCCGGGCGGCAGCTCGCCCCGCAGGATCTCGCCGTGCAGGGCCCGCAGCTCGGCGCCGGGGTCGGTGCCGAGCGCGTCGGCGAGCCGGGTGCGGACGGCGGCGTAGCGCTCGATCGCCTCCGCGTCCCGTCCCGCGGCGTGCAGCGCGCGCATGAGCAACGCTTCGAGCGGCTCCGCGAGCGGGTACTCCGCGGCCAGCTCGGGCAGCGCGCCGATCAC
This sequence comes from Amycolatopsis sp. NPDC003731, assembly GCF_053586895.1. Lineage (NCBI taxonomy): Bacteria > Bacillati > Actinomycetota > Actinomycetes > Pseudonocardiales > Pseudonocardiaceae > Amycolatopsis > Amycolatopsis sp. NPDC003731. Next base: position 41,716 of record NZ_JBSFNC010000031.1, read on the forward strand.
CGCGCCGGGCCGGCCGAGCCGCAGTTCCAGCTCGCCCCAGGCGACGGCCGCGTCGAGCCGGCGGCGGTGCCAGGCCGTGCGGACCTGCTCGGCCCAATCACCGTGGAGGCCGGCCAGCGGCGCACCCCGCCAGCCGCGCAGGGCCTCCGACAACGCGGCGGCCCGGTCGGCGTCGGTGGCGCGAAGATCGTTGCCCCGGTCGACCAGGTGGGCGAACCGGTGCAGGTCGACGACACCGGGGTCGATTTCCAGCAGGTAACCCGCGGTTTTCCGGGTGACCCCGGCCGGCGTGCCGGTCAGTTCCGTCACCCGATCGAGGAGCCGGCGTATTCGGCTCAGGTGGGAATAGACGACATTGCGCGCCTCTTCCGGCGGGTTTTCACCCCAAACCCGATCGATCAGCGTCTCCATCGGAACCGGGCGCCCGGCATCGACCGCCAATGCCGCGAGAATGGCCTGCTGTCGTGGGGTCCCGACGTCCAGCGGCTCTCCCGCGACGCGCAGCTGCACCGCCCCGAACAGCAGAAACTCCATGCGGCGGACTCCCCGTGCTCGACGCGTCCGGACCGGCCACGTCGATGCTGCCCGCACCGCAAGGTCTCTGCAAGGTCGGCGTCCAGGGCGTGGCGGAATCGTGAACCCGGGAACAGCCGAGTTCGAGGAGGGACCATGCGGGACGAGTCGCCGGGACGATTGCTGGAAAATGCGGCCCGAGGTGCGGAATGGGCTTGGCGGGAGCTGGTCGCCCGCTATTCTTCGCTGATCCACGCGGTGTGCCGGCAACACCGGATCGGCGATGCCGACGCCCAGGACATCAGCGGCGCGGTGTGGCTGCAGCTGGTGGCCAACCTGGCGCAGATCCGCGAACCGGACGCGCTGCCCGGCTGGCTGCGCACCACCGCCCGGCACGAGTGCCTGCGGCTGCTGCGCCACCGGAACCGGCAGATCCCCACCGAGAGCACGATGTTCGCCGACCCCGAGGGGCCCGCGCCCGACGCCACGGTGATCGGAGCCGAGCGGCTGGTCGCCGCCCGCAACGCCTGCGCCCAGCTGTCGCGGCAGGACCGGGAACTGCTCTCGCTGCTGTTCGACGACCCACCCAGGTCCTACCGGGAAATCAGCACGACGCTGGGGATTCCGGTCGGCTCGATCGGCCCGTCGCGCGCCCGGTGCCTGGCGAGGGTACGCAACACGCCGGCGATCGTCGCGCTGCTGGCCGCGGAGCGGCCGGATTTCCCTGGGCACACTTCCCGGAGCGGGCGGGCCACCGCTTGATACACGCGGCCGCGGCGGAGGCCACCCGGTCGGCAGCGCACATGTCACCGGCCGTTGAAGACATCCACCTGAGCCGGCGGGCGTTTCGGGCCGCGCCACCACCGTAGCCCCGCGCGGCCCGTGCGGTGACCGGAAAAACGGCGTCGTTTCCTGCCACCCGGGTTACGCCGATCGGGCCATCCGCGGCGGCCCGATTTCCCTTTGTATCTGTGGTAAAGCTCGTTGCCCCTTTAGCAATGAGCTCAGGCAGAGGGAGATGGCATGGGTCGGCCGGAACGCCCGCTGGACCTCACCGCCGGACCGATCGCCGCCTTCGCTCACGAACTGCGGGCGTTGCGGAGCCGGGCCGGGAACGCCAGTTACCGGGAACTCGCCAGGGCCGCGCACTTCGCGCCGTCCGTGTTGTCCAGTGCCGCCAGCGGCCGCCGGCTGCCGACCCTGGCCGTGACACTGGCCTTCGTGTCCGCCTGCGGCGGGGACCGCCTCGCGTGGGAACAGCGCTGGCGGAGCATCGCCGGCCAGAAGGGAGACGACGAACCACCGAAGGCCCGCGGCAAAACCGTCCGGCCGGCGCAACTACCACCCGGCTCGAGAACCTTCGTCGGCCGGCAACCGGAGCTCGCGGACGCCGTCGCGGCGAGCGGACCGGGGACGGCGCCGGTGCTCGTCACCGGGCCGATCGGAACCGGCAAAGCCACCTTCGCCCTGCGGCTGGCCGAAGAGATCACCGCGGGCTTCCCGGACGGGCAGCTCTACGCCGACCTCGGTGAAGGCCGCTCGACCGACGGCATCGTGCGGGGCTTCCTGCGCGCCCTGGGCGTGGCGGCCCACCTCGTGCCCGACGACCCGGCGCACCGGATCGACCTGTACCGGTCGCTGCTGGCCGAACACCGGCTGTTCGTCCTGCTCACCGGCGCCGGCACCGAGGCGCAGGTGCGCCCCCTGCTCGGCCGGTCGGCACACAGCCAGGTCGTCGTGACCAGCCGCGCCCGGCTGCCGGCCCTGGAGGACGCCCACCGGGTCGAGCTGACCGCGTTCACCCGCCCGGAATCGCTGGCGCTGCTCGGGAAGATCGCCGGCGAACGCCGGATCCACGCCGAACACGCCGCCGCCGACGCCATCGCCGCGCGCTGCGGCGATCTGCCGCTGGCCGTCAGCATCATCGGACGCAGGATCGCCGCGCGCCCGGAACGGGCGATCGCCGCCACCACCGGCCGGGACCGGCTCCTGGACAGCCTCAGCGTCGGGGACGTCAACGTCCGCGACCGCTTCACCGCGGCGTACGAAAGCCTTCCCGCCGCAGGATGCGCGGCCGTCCGCCACTTTGCCACCGACAGCGTGACACCGGCGCGCATCGCTGCGGCCATCGGTGTCACCATCGAGACCGCCGACGAGCTGTTGGAGTCCATTGTGGACTCCGGGCTCATCCGGCGTGCCGACGCCGCCGGTCGCTACGCGATTCCCGAACTGGTCAAGGTGTTCGCCGCGGAAGCGACGGCGAGATTCCCGGTTCGCCGGGAATAGTTCCCCTACCCTCCGGGAACCGGCCGAACCTAGCCTTCGTGCACCGGGCCGGCGGCGCTCACAGTCCACTGTGTACTCACTGGACGCCCGCGCGCCGCCGGCCGTCGTGAGTTCGTGACCACGGAGGTGACTGTGCGACCGACCAAGGAGGTGGCCGGGTGACCGGCAGTACGCGGACCGGCGTCTTCGCGGTGCTGCGGGCGACCCCCGCCCCGGTCAGGTACCTGCTGGCCGGCATGCTCGTCAACCAGCTGGGCGCGTTCGTCCAGACGTTCCTGGTGCTGTACCTGACCTTCCGGGGCGGCTCGCCCGGTTTCGCCGGGGTCTGCCTCGCCGCCTACAGCGTGGGCGCGATCTTCGGCGCCATGCTGGGCGGCGAGCTGACCCACCGGTTCGGCGGCCGGACGACGATCGTGGCCGTGATGACCTGCGCGGCGCCGCTCGTCGCGTCGATCCCGCTGGTGCGAGGCGTGCCCGCGGCCCTGCTCGCGGTGGTCGCTCTGTCCGGGCTGGCCATCCAGGCGTACCGGCCGGCGGCCGCGGTGCTGCTCGCGGAGTCCATGCCCGAAGAGCACAAGGTCATGGGCTTCTCGATGATGCGCATCGCGCTGAACATCGGCGCCGCCGTGGCGCCGCTGCTGGCGGCCGTGCTCATCCTGGTGAACTGGGACCTGCTGTTCTGGCTGGACGGCGCGACCGCGGCGGCGTGGGCGCTGCTGGCCTTCACCCTGCTCCCGCGGCGCACCGCGGACCGGCACCGGACCGAACCCGGCAGCGCTCCGGCGAGGGCCGCGGGCGCCCGTGCGGTGTACGGGACGATGCTGCGCGACACCCGGTTCCTCTGCTACCTGGTGGCCGGCGTGTTCGGCATGATGGTCTACGCCGGTTCGGTCGCGGTGCTGCCGCTGAACATCGTCTCCGCCGGCTACCCGGTCGGGCTGTACAGCACGGTGCTGGTGATCTCCTCGGTCGTGCTGATCACCTGCGAACTGAAGATCACCACCTACATCGTCCGCATCCCGAAGTACGTCGCCGGCCTGACCGGCAACCTGGTCAGCGGGCTGGGGTTCACCCTCTACGGGCTGATCGCGCAGTCCCCGTTCTTCGTGCTCGCCGGCGCGCTGTTCGCGGTGTCCGGGCTGATGATCCACGGCCCGAGCACGGCCGCGCACCCGGCCACCTTCCCGGCGCGGGTGCGCAGCCGGTACATCGCGACGAAGGAGACGCTGTCCGGCCTGGCCGCGACGGCCGGCCCGGTGCTCGGGCTGTTCGTCTTCAGCCGCTACGGCGGCCCGGTGTTCTGGGCCTGCTGCGCGCTGCTGTCCGTCGCCGCCGGCTCGATGCACATCTACGGTCTCCGGACGCCCCCGGCGCCGGCGCCCGTCCCCGAACCGGAAGCCGTGGGAGAGCGAGCATGAACGAACCCCAGAGTGTCCTGCTGGTCATCGGCAGCGGACTGCGGACCTACCGCGAATACCTGGTCGAGTCGATCCACCGGTGCGCCCGCCGGGCCGGGCTCGGGCTGGTGCTGCTGAACAACCTCAAGCCCACCTGGCAGCGCGCCTACTTCGACGACATCGTCCACGTCGACGTGTTCGACGCCGGCGAGATGCTCGCCGCCGCCCGCGAGGTCGCCGCCCGGCACCACGTCGTCGGCCTGATGTGCTGGGACGAACCCGTCGTGCTCGCCGCCGGTGAGCTCGCCGCCGAGCTGGGCGTGCCCGGGCTGAGCGTGGCCGGGGTGCGCGGCTGCCGGGACAAGAACCGCACCCGGACCGTGCTGACCGCCGAAGGACTGCCGCAGCCGGGGTACGCCCTGACCACCGGCCTCGACGAAGCCCGCGCGGCGGCCGCCCGGATCGGCTACCCGGTCGTGCTCAAGCCGCGGGCCATGGGCGCGAGCATCGGCGTGGTGTTCGCCGGCGACGAATCCGAGCTGGACGCCGCGTTCGCGGTCGCGATGGGAGCGGCCACCGTCGACCAGAGCCGCTACGGCGGGGCGGCGATCGTCGAAGGTTTCGTCCGCGGGCCGGAGATCAGCATCGACGCCGCCGTCCACAAGGGCGAATACCGGCCGATGTTCGTGGCCCGCAAGCGCACCGGCGACCAGCCCTACTTCGAAGAGGTCGGCCACGTCGTCGACGCCGGCGACCCGCTGCTGCACGACCCCGAGCTGCTGGACGTCCTGGTGCGGGCGCACCGCGCGCTCGGCGTGGAAGACGGCATCACCCACACCGAGGTCCGGCTGACCGACCGCGGCCCGGTGATCGTCGAGGTGAACGGGCGCCTCGGCGGCGACCTGATCCCCTTCCTCGGCAAGACGGCCACCGGCATCGACCCCGGCGAAGTCCTCTTCGCCGTCGCCACCGGGAACCGGCCGGTCATCACCCGCAGCCGGAACGCGGTCGCCGGCATCCGGTTCGGGTACCCGGAACACGACTGCCGGGTCCGCGAAATCACCGTCCCCACCGATCGCGCGCAGGTACCCGGACTGGTCCTCGCGGCACCGATGACCGCACCCGGCACCACCCTGCGGCTGCCACCCGGCGGCTACCTCGCCCGCCACTCGTTCGTGGTGTGCGAGGCCGACGACCCCGAAACCTGCGACCGGCGCCTGGACACGGCCGCCGCCGCGGTGCGGGTCGACGCCGTCCCGGTCGGCCCACCGGAACCCGGAACCGCGTTCGAAATGCCCGCCGGGCTGCTCGACGTCGACGAACACGAGGGAGTTTCCGCATGACCATGACCGAGCCCGCCCGCACCGATGTGCCGCTGACCGGCGCGCAGATCCTCGAGAACGCGAAGGCGCTCGCGCCGGTCCTGCGCGAACGGGCCGCCGAGATCGAGGCGAACCGCAGCCTGCCCGAGGACGTCGTGCAGCTGCTGCGCGACGCCGGCGTCTTCCGGATCGGCTTCAGCCGGGCCTGGGGCGGCCCCGAAATGACCTCCATGGAGCAGACCGAAGTGATCGAGGCACTGTCCTACGGCGACGCCTCCGTGGGCTGGTGCGCCAAGCTCGGCTCGGACATCGGCCTGCACGCGAACTTCCTCGACCAGGACGAAGCCCGCCGGATGTTCACCAGCATCGACATGCACTCCGCCGGGGTGCTCCCGGTGACCGGGCACGCCGAACGCGTCCCCGGCGGCTACATGCTCACCGGCCGGTGGGGCTTCGGCAGCGGCTCGACCCACGCCGACTGGGTGGCCTCCGGCGCCATGGTGTTCGAGAACGGCGAGCCCTACGCCAGCCCCGACGGCAGCAACCCGCACGAATCCCGCCTGTTCATGGTGCCGCAGGAGCAGATCCGCTCCCTCGACAACTGGTACACCCTCGGCCTGTGCGGCTCCGGCAGCAGCGACTACACGATCACCGACGTGTTCGTCCCGGAGAACCACACCCTGACCTTCGACAACCCGAAGGTCCCCAACGGGCCGCTGGTGCAGCCCGACGTCATCCAGCGCAGCATGTGCGGCGCCCCGCTCGGCGTCGCGCGCGCCGCCCTGGACTACGTCCGCGACCTCACCATCGAGCGCGTCGACATGCTGAAGGGCTCGCCGTGGCGGATGAGCGGCCTCGCCTGGAAGGACAACGAGCACATCCAGATCACCCTGGCCGAGTGCGAGGCCGACTACAGCACCACCCGGGCCGGGGTGTACCGGGCCCTGGAGCGGCAGTGGGAGGTCACCGCGGACGGCACCGGCACGCTGGACGACCTCACCCCCGACGAGCGGGTCGCCCCGGCCCTGACCGGCTGGCAGGCGTTCCAGATGGCCAAGCGGGTCGTGCTGCGGCTGTGCGACCTGCTCGGCACCGCCGCGATCCGCTCCGGTGACCCGATGAACCGGTGGCTCCGCGACGCGGTGACCATGGCCATGCACCCGACCGCGCGCGACCGCGTCACCCAGACGGTCGGGGCGCACCTGGTCGGGGCCCGGCCCTCCATGCGGTTCATGCTCGGCATCGTGGACAAGCCCAAGACGGAGTCCGAGGCCGATGCGTGAGCGGCCCGTCCTGGTCGTCGGGTTCGTGACGCCGGTGCTGCTGGCCCTCACCGGCGCCGAACCCGACGGCTCGGTGGTCCTCGTCGAAGAGCCGGACGTGGTCCGCAAGCGCGACCTGCGCGCGCGGCTGGCCGGCTCCGCGCTGGTGCGGGACCTGGTCGAGTGGGAACACGCCCGGCCCGGCTCGGCCGACGAGTTCCACGCCGCCCACCCGGACCTGGACCCGGTCGCGGTGATCCCGCTGATCGAATACGCCACGCCGTTCGCCGCCCGGCTCGCCGAACGCTACGGCCTGCCGGGCGCGAGCCTCGGCGCCGCGCTCATCCTGCGGGACAAGGCCGTGCTGCGCCGGGTCAGCGCGGCGGCCGGGCTGGCCAACCCCGAGAGCACCACGGTGACCGGCCCGGCGGACGTGCTCGAGTTCATGCGCGCCTGCCCGGGGCCGGTGGTGCTCAAGCCGGCGAACCGGCAGGCCTCCGTCGGGACCCAGATCGTCCGCGACCCGGCCGAGGCCGAGCGGGCCTGGGCGAACTGCGTCGAGCAGGACGAGGGCATCTTCGTCCCGGACCGGCCGATGGACCTGCGGATGCTGGCCGAGCGGTACGTGCCCGGCGCCGAGTACAGCGTCGAGATGCTCGTCCGCGGCGGCCGGCAGCTGTTCGCCAACGTCACGGGCAAGCAGCTCTACCCCGGCCCGTACCCGGTGGAGCTGGCCCACATCGTGCCGGCCGACATCCCCGGCGAGCTCACCGAAACACTGGCCGAGGTGACCCGCCGGGTCGTCACGGCCACCGGGTTCGCCGACGGGATCGTCCACTGCGAGTGGATCGTCGGCGCCGACGGCGTGCCGTACCTGGTGGAGTGCGCGGGCCGGATCGCCGGGGACGGCATCATGGAGATCATCGACCGCGCCTACTCGATCGAGCTGCTGCGCGCGTACTTCGCCGTGATGCGCGGCGAAACCCCGCCCGAGCTGCCGGCGCGGGCGACCGGCGGTGCGGCGGTCCGGTTCGTCCCGATGGAGCCCGGCGTGATCGAGGCCGTGGTGGGACTGGAGCAGGCCCGCCGGGTGGAGGGCGTGTTCCTCGTCGACCTCCAGGTCGGCCCCGGGCACCGGTTCGCCGGCCTGCGCAGCTCCTGGGACCGCTCGGGCCTGGTCATGGCCCAGGCGGACAGCCCGGCCGAAGCCCTGCAGCGCGCGGAGAAAGCCGCCGGGCTGGTGCGGATCGAGGTCCGTCCCGGGTAAGGGCATTCCCGCAAACGGAGAGAGGCCTTCGCCGCTGGTTCGGCGAAGGCCTCTTTCCGTGGTGTGGGTCAGCGGCGGAGCCGGCGACCCGCGGCGAGGGCGGCGGCCGAGAGGGCGGTCGCGCCGAGGAACGTCAGGAGGCGGTGCTGGCGGCCGGCCCGGTGCTGGGCCTGCAGGTAGGGGATCGTGGTGTTGGTGACCATGGCGTGCAACGGCATCCAGCGGTGGCGCAGCAGCTTCTCCAGCAGCGTGTCGCAGGCCCGCTCCAGGCGGACCGCCGGGGACCGGACCGTGTCGCGGAGCTCGGCGAAGTTGCGGTGGGACATGGTGGCGAGCGCGTCGGTGTTCGGCTTGCGGCGGGCGTAGTACCGGGCCAGTGCCGCCGCCGGATCGGCCGGGTGCGCGGCCAGGCTGTCGGTCAGCTCCAGCGCGTCCTCGAAGGCCGAGTTCATGCCCTGGGCCAAGAAGGGGTAGACGGCGTGGCAGGCGTCGCCGATCAGCACCACCTTGCCTTCGTAGGTCCACGGGGCGGTGCTGACGGTGACGAGGTTGAAGGTGGGCCGGCGCAGGAAGGCCTCGCCGAGGTCGGGGACCAGCGCCAGGACGTCGGGGAATTCCCGGCGGAACAACGCCTCCACGTCCGACGCCGTCCGCAGCGAGTCGAAACCGGCCGGGCCGTGGAACGGCAGGACGCACGAGCAGGTGAAGGACCCGTCGCGGTTGGGATGGGCGAACATCATGGTGTCGCCGCGGGGCCAGAGGTGGAAGACGTCGTCGGCCATCCGGTGGCTGCCGTCGGCGGCGGCCGGGATGTGCAGTTCGCGCCAGCCCCACTCCAGGTAGCTCTGCGAGAACTCCGCGCGCAGCTCGTGGTGCATGAACCGGCGGACGGCCGAGAACGCGCCGTCCGCGCCCACCACGACGTCCGGTTCCACCGTGAAGGACTTCCCGTCCGGGCCTTCGAAGGTCGCCGACGGCCGGTCGCGGTCCACGCCGGTGCACCGCGTGTCGAAGACGAACCGCACCCCGGGTTCCCGGAGGGCGGCGTCCACCAGCACCGCACTGAGGTCCTGGCGCTGGATGGCGAGGATGCCGCCGTCGCCGTAGGGCGAGAACCGCAGGCCGGCGTCGGTGTTGTGCAGCAGCCGCCCGCGCATCGGCACGACGAACCGCTTCACCTCGTCCTGCAGCCCCAGGCGGTCCAGGGCGGCCAGGCCGCGCCGGGACAGGCCCAGGTTCATCGACGTCGCCGCGACGGTCGTCCCGCGCGGGTCCGGCCGGCGGTCGTACACCGTCACGACGTGTCCCTGCCTGCCCAGCGAGAGCGCGAGGAACGCGCCGGCCATGCCGGCACCCACGATCGTGAACTCCACTACGCACACTCCTTGTCGGTCACTTCTTCGATGGCGCCGAGGATTTCCCGGGCGACGAGCGGAGCGGCGCCGAACCCGGAGCCGCCGCAGGCGGAGCGGGCCCACACCGACGGGCGGATCCGGGCGAGGACGGGCCCGCCGGTGACGGCATCGGCCGCGTAGTGGCAGTCCTTGGTCGCCACCACGGTGTGGTCCCCGGCGAGGAGCCGCTCCGAAAGCAGCCGGCCGGTCCACGGTTCGCGGTCGGGATCCTCGGTGGTGGCGACTTCCCGGCACACCGCGTCCGAACTGATCTTGAGCAGGGTCCCGCCCCCGGGCGGCAGCAGCCAGGCCCGGCGGTCGGCCCCGATCCGGCCGACCCCGGGCGCCGACGCCCACCAGGCCGCCAGGTGCGGCGGCGGGCGCAGGTAGGCCATGGTCTGCCGGTACAGCACGACGGGCGGCCCGCCCAGGGCGCTGGTCCACGGCCCGCCCGCGAGCAGGATGACGTCCGCGCCGAACTCTTCGCCGTCGGCGATGACGAGGTGGTCCTGGACGCCGGTGACGGCGCACCGCGGCCGCAGGGTCACGCCCGGGTGCGCGGCGAGCCAGCCGACGGCCGCGCGGAGGAACCGGTCGGCCAGCAGCACGGCGCCACCGGGGTCGAAGACGCCGCTGGTCCCGTGGGGGAACAGCACGGGCGGCAGGGTTGCCGGTGCGAGGGCGGTGGCGGGGACCCCGGCCTGGCGGGCGGTGTCGAAGGCCCGCTCGAGCTCGTCCGGGGTGCCCGCGGTGACGACCCCGACGGGCCGGACGAAACCGGCCCGCAGGAGCGTCTCCAGCTCCGCCCACCGGCGGCGGGCCTCGGCCATCCGCGCGGTGCCGTCGAGATCGTCCGGGCGCAGGACGCGCAAGGCCCGGTGCTGGTCGGACGAGGTGGCGGCGGGGTTCGGGACGGGACCGCGGTCGAAGACGACGACGCGGTGCCCGTCCCGAGCGCACCCGATCGCGGTGACGAGCCCGGTGACCCCGGCCCCGACGACGGCGACCGTGGCCATCAGCGCACCGTCGCCCCGGCCGGATCGGTGCGCGCCCTGGCCACTCCGGCCGGCCCGGTCGCGATCACCGGCCCGGCCGGCTCGGTCACGCCGGACGCCTCGGCCGCCTTCACCGTCACCGACAGCCGCGGCAGCCGCTTCGGGGTCACCGTGTCCGCGTCCGGGTGGCCCGGCAGCATCGTGTCCGGCAGGGCCGCCGCCGCGAGGTCGATCAGGATCGGCGCCGCGCACCTCAGGAACACGTCCACCTGATGACACAGGTCGCCGGCCGTCTCCGACGTCACCGTCGCGGCCAGCCGGTCCAACCGGGCCAGCTGCTCGGCGAGCGTCGAGGCCGCCGCCGTCAGGCTGAACCGCCGCAGCTCGTAGCCGTCGGCGAACCGCTCCGCCATCCGCCGGGCCGTCCGCCTCGCCGAGGCCGACACCGGCAGGGGACCGCGGTCCACCCACCGGTCGACCGCCGCCGCGACCCGGTTCCACGGCCCCGTCAGCCGCGTCTCGCCGACGCGCAGCAGCGCCTCGCGGGTGAAGTCCGTGCGCTGGTACTCCGGGCTCGTGGCGCACAGGTGGAACCGGATCAGGTCGCGCGGCACCTCGGCGGCCAGCTCCCGGCCGGACACGACGTGCCCCCGGCTGGTCGAGAACTTCTCGCTCGCCAGCTCGTAGAACTCGTTGGTGAGGTACTGCGCCGGCAGCACGTGCTCGCCGAGCGCGGTCAGCAACGCCGTGCCCACGATCGCGAACGGGTAGGTCGCGTCCAGGCCGAGGAAGTACACCACCGTCGTGCCGGCGCCGGACCGCCAGAGCTCGTCGTCGGCCGCCAGCACCGCACCGCGCCGCTCGGCGCCCAGCGCGGTGGTGAACATGCTCCACGGCATGCCTTCCATGTGCGCGTAGAACACCTGCCCGGCCACCTCCGGGAACGGCGCCGGGATGCCCCATGACGCCGGCTGGGTGATCGGGAAGTCCGGCAGCGGCCGCGCCAGTGCGGCCTCGATCAGCCGGGCCATGCCGGGCCGCATCGGCGTCCGGGCGAAGTAGGCCTCCAGCGCGGCGCGGTAGCGTTCCACCGGGAACACGAGGATGGCCACCTCGCGCCGCTCCAGCGGCTCGTCCGGACGCGTGGTCGAACGCGGCCCGATCAGCTCTCCGGGCGCGATCGGCAGGCCGCAGCTTTCGCAGATCCCGGCGCACCCCTCGGCGAGGCAGAACGGGCACCCGCCGGTGACGTAGGCGTCCATCAGGTACTCGCCCGTGCTGGGCAGGTACGGGAACGACACCGTCCGCAGCTCCAGCAGGCCCCGGGCGTGCAGGCGCTCGTAGAAGCGGGTCACCATCGCGGTGAACCGGTCGCCGAGGCAGCCGAACCCGTCGATCTCGACGCCCATCGCGGAAAACGTCTGCCGGACCTGCTCGGCCGAGCGCTCGCGCAGGTCCTCCGGGTCCACGCCGAGGCGCTCGGCCGCGGCGACGACGTAGTTCTGCGTGAAGTGCATGCCGGTGCCGTACAAGGCTTCCCGGCCGGTCGCGCGGGCGTAGCGGGTACAGACGTCCGCGGCCAGGAACGGCCCCGCGAGGTGGCCCAGGTGCAGGTCCCCGTTCGCCGTCGGCGCGGGTGAGATCACCACGAGGCGGTCCATCAGACGGCCTCGCGCTCGCCGCCGCCGCGGCGGGCGAGCAGGTCGTCGACGATGTCGTGGGACCGGTGGGCCAGCACGCTGATCAGCGAGTCCGCGATCCCGTGCGTGGCCTCGTTGACGCCCTGCAGGTACACCGCGCCCCAGGCGGACTCGCCGAGGTCGACCCGGTAGCAGCGGCTGACCGAGATCTCCGCCAGGCCCACATGTTCGGCCAGATCGCGCACCAGCGCGGGCATCCGGCTGTCGAAGCCGGTGCCCAGCAGCACCAGGTCGCAGTGCAGCGGTTCCACCTTGCCGCTGGTGCGGTCGCGCAGGTCGAGCACGACCTCGTCGCCGGTCACCCGGGCGCCGACCACCTCGGTCAGGGTCCGCACCTCCGACCGGTGCTGCCCGATGCCGCGCTGCTGGTAGAGCGTGGTGTACATGTGGTCGAGGAACGGCGGGGCCGCGCCGGCGTAGTTGGTCAGGCGCATCTCGTCGAGCACCTGCTGGCGGACCTCGGGCGGGCTGTCGTAGAACCGGTCGACGAACGACGGGAAGAACAGCTCGTTGACGAACTTGCTCGTCTGGTAGTTCTGCGGGCCCACCGACCGCACGATCATCGTGCGGGTGCTGTTGGGCAGGTTGTCGTGCAGCGCCATGAACATCTCGGCCGCGCTCTGCGCCCCGCCCACCACGACGGCGCGCAGCGGCGCGTCCGCGGGCAGCTGCGCGATCCGGCGGCGGTACTGGGCGCTGTGGATGAGCCGGTCTTCCGGCAGGTCGGCGAAGACGTCCGGCACGTGCGTGTCCCGGCCGCCGCCGACGACCAGGTCGCGGCAGCGGATGGTGTCCCCGCCGGCGAGGGTGGCGACCCAGCCGACGATGGACCCGTCGGCGTCGCGCGCGGGCTCGATGCTCCGCACCTTCGCGTCGTACCGGATCCGCACCTCCTCCAGTGACTTCGCAACCCACTGCAGGTAGTCGGAGAACTCCCACCGGAAGGGGTGGAACGTCCCGAGGTTGACGAACTCGTCGAGGCGCCGCTGGTCGTGGAGGAAGTTGAGGAACGAGAACTTGCTGCGCGGGTTGCGCAGGGTCACCAGGTCCTTGAGGAAGGAGACCTGGCTGCGCGCCCACGGCATCAGCAGGTCGCGCTGCCACTTGATGTCCGGTCCCTGCTCCAGCAGCAGTGTCTGCCGGGCGAGTTCCGGGTGCCCGGACTCCTCGATGGCCACCGCGAGCGCGAGGTTCGCCGGTCCGGCGCCGATCGCGAGCAAACCCACCTGTACTTCGGTCACAGATACACTCCGATTTCTGGGAATAGGTCGGCGTGCCGCGTGCCGCCGGAGGTGATCGTAAGGAGCGCTCTTTCCCGGGTGGTAGGGACGGCTTTCCCCGGCTTCCGGGAATCTCGCCGAGATCGTTTGCGTCCCGGTCGCCGGCCCCGGCGAATTGATTGCGATCAAGGAAATTGATTGCGATCAATTATCCCTTACGGAGAGACTCTCCTGTCGGATATGGAAGGCGCGGCGCGCGCTTTCACCGGAGGAGCCGATCGGCGACGGATCGGCAGCAGTTCACTTTGGGGGAACGATGAGTCACGCCACCGGTTTCGGCTACACCGCCCGGCTGTGGCCGGTCGAACACCCCGACCTCGCCCCGCTGACCGTGCTGCTCGCCGACCCGCAGCCGTCGGTCCGCCACTGGGTCCGGGCCGCGCTCGAGCACGCCGGCGGCGTGTTCGTGGTGGGCGAGGCGGCCACGGCGAACGGGGCGATCGCGGAAACCGCCCGGCACCGGCCGGACGTGCTGGTGGTCGATCCGCAGCTCGGCGGGTCCGGGCCGGTCGATGTCATCGGCCGGGTGGCCATGGTGTCGCCGGAAACGAAAGTCCTCGTGCTGAGCGCGGCCGACGACGACACCGCCGTCCGGTCGGCCATCCACGCCGGGGCGCGCGGGTACCTGGTCAAGGGCGCCGACGCCGAGCAGATCGTGCGCGGGGTGCGGGTCGTGGCGGCCGGCGAGGCGATCGTCGGCCGGGCCATCGCCGCCCGGTTCAGCACTTTGGTGCGCACCGCCGGTCCCGAACCGTATCCCTTTCCGCAACTGACGACCCGGGAACGGCAGGTGCTCGATCGCATCGCCGCGGGCCGCTCGAATGCGGTGATCGCCCGCGATCTCGGCCTCGCGTCCAAGACCATCAGCAATCGTGTGTCGGCCATTTTCACGAAACTCGGTGTAGCCGATCGGGCACAGGCGATAGTGCTGGCGCGGGACGCGGGCCTCGGGCGGGGCGAATTCACCGGCGATCGGGAACAGTTCCCCTATCGCCGGGAAACGGGCCGCACCTAGCGTCGGTCGGCGTCGGACCACGCTGATCGGAGTGGGATGTGACTGACCAAGACCTTGCCCTCCTCGACATCCGCAGGCTGGAACCCGAGAACCTGACGCGGGCCTACGGACTGGACATGAAGCTGCTGTACCCGTGGGACGGGCTGACCGCCCCCTTCCGCGGGGCCTGGTGCGTGCTGCGCCCGGGTGACGCCTCGGTCGCCCACGCCCACCACGAACACGAGATCTTCATCGGCATGGCCGGGCGGGCCGAGGTGGTCACCGGCGACGGGCGGCGGCACGCGTTCGCCGCCGGGGACCTCGTGTTCCTGCGGCCGGGCCTCGAACACCACCTCTTCAACGACCCCGCCCACGGCGAAGACTTCTCCTACTACGCGATCTGGTGGGACCGCGAGATGTCGGCCGAGTTCGTCGCGCACGACACCGGTGAGGCGGGACCGGCGTGATCGACTACGACGGGCGGAAGTTCCGCAAGCCCGGCGCCGAGGCCGTGGCCGTGTACCGGCAGGAGGACGACGTCGTCTGGGCGGAGTTCGCCGGGGGAGAGGTGCGGCGCGGCGCGCTCACCGGCACCCAGCGCGAGAACGGCGTCCTCCACCTGGGGTACACGCTGGTGCTCGCCACCGGCGAGGTGATCTGCGGGCACACGGTGAACACCCCGGAGGTGGCCGAGGACGGTCACCTCCGGCTGCGCGAGGTGTGGGAGCGCTACGGCCCGCACGCCGCCACCGGTGTCTCCTACCTCGACGAGGTGAGCTAGTGTCCCGGCGCCCCTCCGACGAGGACTGGCGACGCCTCGAGCGCGCGGTCACCGGCCGCGTCCGGCGGCCCGGCGACGCCGGGTTCCGCGCGGCGAGCACGCCCTTCAACAAACGGTTCGCCGGCATCACCCCCGCCGGCGTCGTGTCCGTGGCCGACGCGACGGACGTGCAGCGCGCCATCGCGTGGGCGCGCGACACCGGCGTCGGCGTCGTCGCCCGCGGTGGCGGGCACAGCTTCGCGGGCCACTCGGTCGGCACCGGGCTCGTCCTCGACCTCGGCGCCCTGAACACGGTGACCGCCGACGGCTCGACCGGGCTCGTGACCGCCGCGGGCGGCGCGCTGATGGCGGACGTCTACGCCGCCATCGAACCCCACGAGATGGCCTTCGCACTGGGCAACAGCGACACGGTCGGGATCGGCGGGCTCACCCTCGGCGGTGGGTGCGGCGCCACTTCACGCGTGTACGGGCTCACCGCGGACGCCCTCGTCGCGACCACGATCGTCACCGCGGACGGGCAGCTGCTGCACTGCGACGCCGACACCAACGCCGACCTGTTCTGGGCTTGCCGCGGCGGAGGCGGCGGAAACTTCGGCGTCAACGTGTCCTTCACCTTCCAGGCGCGGCCGGTGGCCGGCTGCGCCACCTACGTCCTGCTGTGGGACAGCGCGGACGCGGCGAAGGTCTTCTCCGTCCTCCAGGACACCGTGCGGCAGGCCCCGGACGAGTTCGCGGCCCGGATCGGCGTCAGCAAGGCCGGCGGCGACCCGGTCGTCTCGGCCGTCGGGCAGCACTTCGGGTCCGCCGCGGAACTGCGCGAGATCCTCGACCCCGTGCTGTCGGTCGCCGCGCCGGCCCGCACGGCCATCGCGGACCGGACCTTCTGGCAGGCCAAGGACGACCTGCGGCACGAGACCGCCGAGGGCGCGTTCGCGTCACGGACGAACATCGCCACCCGGCCGCTGCCCGACGAGGCGATCGCCACGATGCTGTCGTTCGTCGAACGCCGTCCGGCCAGTGGCAACCCGGACGGCGGCGGGGCCGCGCTGTTCTCCTGGGGCGGCGCGATCAACCGCGTGGACCCGACGGACACCGCGTTCGTCCACCGCGACACGATGTTCCTGCTGGCCATGGACACCTCGTGGGCCGAAGACGACGAACCGGCCGTGGTCGAGGCCAACCTCCGCTGGCTGGGCGAGCTGGGGGAGGCGATGGCGCCGCACGTGTCCGGCCGCGCGTTCCAGAACTTCACCGACCCCGACCTCGCGGACTGGCGCACCGCCTACTACGGCGTGAACTACCCCCGGCTGAAGGAGATCAAGGAGCGGGTCGATCCGGACGGGTTCTTCACCTTCGCGCAAAGCATCGGCTCATGATCGGCGACGACAAGGTGGGCATCTGGACGGCGGCCGAGGTGAGCACCGGTGCCGTGCCGGCCGAGCACCTCCCGCCCCTGCGCGAGATCCTCGCCTGGGCGTGGCGGTACCTGGTGTCCGCCCACCCGGATCTCGGCCGCAACGGCCCGGTGTGCCCCTACACCCAGCCGTCGCTCCACAAAGGACTCTTCCATCTGGCCGCGCTGACCGCCCCGAGCGGCGACGTCGACGCGCACGCCGCGATCGAGAGCCTGCGCGCGTGGTACGAGCGGCTTTCGGCCGGCTTCCCGCCGGAGCACCGGGAGCTGCTGACGATCCTGCTCGTGCTGCCGCAGCTGGACCACCACGACGCGACCCCGCTGGACGACCTGCAGCGCGAGGCCAAGGACGGGTTCGTCGCCGACGGGCTGATGATCGGGCAGTTCCACCCGGTCTGCGACCAGCCCGGCCTGTGGAACGACGAGTTCAAGGCGCTGCGCGCGCCGGTCCCGCTGCTGGCCGTGCGCAAGCTGGTCGTGTTCGACCTGCCGTTCCTGATGGACAGCCCGGCGCACGCCGAGAGCTACTTCCGGCGGTTCGCCCCGGACATCCCGCCCCGCATCCGCGACCAGCTGGTCAAGCGGCTGGTGGGCACCACGAAGTCGTTGCAGACGGCCTGATCACCCGAGGAGAACAGTGCGGCACTACCTGATGGTCAGACCGGGCCACTTCGACGTCGAGTACTCGATCAACCCGTGGATGGACCCCGGCAAACCGACCGACACCGGGCTGGCGGTCACGCAGTGGGAGTGGCTGCGTGACCTCTACCTCGACCTGGGCCACCGGGTGGACCTGCTCGACCCGCGGCCCGGGCTGCCGGACATGGTGTACGCGGCCAACGGGGCCACCGTCGTCGACGGCCGGGTGCTGGTCGCGCGCTTCCGCCACCGGCAGCGGCGCCCGGAGTCCGCGGCGTACGCGGAGTGGTTCGCCGGGCGCGGGTACCGCGACGTCCGCCAGGCGCGGTGGCACAACGAAGGCGAAGGCGACTTCCTGGTCGCCGGACCCCGGATCCTGGCCGGATCGGGATTCCGGACCGACCCCCGGGCCCACGAAGAGGCCGCGGCGTTCTTCGGCCTGCCGGTGGTCGGGCTGACACTGGTCGATCCGCGGCACTACCACCTGGACACCGCGCTGGCCGTGCTCGACGACGAGACGATCACCTATTGGCCGGAGGCGTTCGCCGAAGACAGCCGGCGGCGGCTCGAGCGGCTGTACCCGGACGCCGTCATCGCTTCCGCCGCCGACGCCGCGGCGTTCGGCCTGAACGCCGTCTCCGACGGGCAGCACGTCGTCCTGCCCCAGGCCGCCACGCGGCTGAGCGCGCAGCTGCGGGAGCGGGGCTTCGAGCCGATCGGCGCCGACCTGTCGGAACTGCTCAAAGGGGGCGGCAGCGTCAAGTGCTGCACGCTGGAATTGCGTCATCCAGGAGAACAGCCGTGAAAAGATCTCTCGCACTGGCCCTCGCGGTGCCGCTGCTGGGCGCGCTCGCCGTGCCCAGCTCGGCGCAGCCGCGGTTGTCCGGCCCCACCACCGAGTTCTCCGTCCTGGCCCGGGAGAAGGCCGGCGGCTACGACGTGGCCGCGGCCGAGAAGGCCATCCGCGCGGCGGGCGGCACGGTCGTCACGAGCAACGCCGCGGCCGGCCTGATCACCGCGAGCGCGCCCGCCGGTGGGTTCCTCGAACGGGTCACGGGCGACCGCGCGGTGTTCGGCGCCGGCCGGTCGAGGTCGATCGGCACCGTGCCCAAAGCCGGGCGGACCGCGCCGAAACCCGACGTCGCCGAGCCGGACGCCGGCCGCGGCGTGACCAAGCCGAAAGGCTCGTCCGCCGGTCTCGACCCGCTCGACGACCGGCTCTGGGGCCTCAAGTCCGTGCGCTCGGACCTGGCGCGCACGGTCCAGCCCGGCGACAAGCGCGTCAAGGTCGGGGTGATCGACTCCGGGATCGACGCCACCCACCCGGACCTCGCGCCGAACCTCGACCTGGCCGGCTCGCGCAACTTCACCAAGGACATCGTCGCCGACGAGAACGGCGTGCCGGTCGACGGGCCGTGCGAGTACCGCGGCTGCGTCGACCCGGTCGACGTCGACGGCACCGGGCACGGGACGCACCTGGCGGGCACCATCGCGGCGGCCGCGAACGGCTTCGGGGTCTCCGGGGTCGCGCCGAACGTGACCCTGGTGAGCCTGCGCGCCGCCCAGGACTCGGGCTTCTACTTCCTGCAGCCGACGGTCGACGCGCTGACCTACGCCGGCGACGCGGGCATCGACGTCGTGAACATGTCGTTCTACATCGACCCGTGGCTGTTCAACTGCCCGGCGAACCCGGCGGATTCCCCCGCCGAGCAGGCCGAGCAGCGCACCGTCATCGAGGCGACGAAGCGCGCGCTGGACTACGCCCACCGCAAGGGCGTCACGATCGTGGTGGCCCTGGGCAACCAGCACAGCGACCTGGGCGCGCCGCAGCCGGACGCGACGAGCCCCGACTACCCGTCCAACCGGGCGCACCTGCGCACGGTGGACAACGCGACCTGCTTGACGTTGCCGCTCGAGGGGCCGCACACGATCGGTGTGGCCGGGTTCGGCCCGTCCCAGGCGAAGGCGGACTACTCGAACTACGGCCTCGAACGGATCTCGGTGTCCGCCCCCGGCGGGTACAAACGCGACTACTTCGGGACGCCGTGGTACGACAGCCGCGACAACGAGATCTTCTCGACTTACGCCCGCAGTGTCGGATTGGCGGCCGGTTACATCGACGCCGCCGGCGACATCACCCCGGCGGGTGCTTCGGTCGGCATCGAGAAGCAGACGGCCGCCGACGGCCGGGTCGGCTACTTCCGGTGGCTGCAGGGAACGTCGATGGCGGCCCCGCACGCGGCCGGCGTCGCGGCGCTGATCGTGTCGCAGTACGGCCACCCGGTCCGCGGCGGGGGACTGGGCCTCGACCCGGACGTCGTGCAGCGGATCCTCGAGAGGACGGCGTCGAAGATCCCCTGCCCGGTCCCGCGCACGGTCGACTACCTCGACGAAGGCCGCGACGCTTCGTACACGGCAACGTGCGCGGGCGACCCGTCCTTCAACGGCTTCTACGGACACGGCGCGGTCGACGCCTGGTCGGCGGTGACCCACGGCCGACCGTGAGCCGGGAGGAACGCCACCACTTGTCGACGAACAACGCGAGGACGAGCGCGGGCCCGGCGAGCACGACCGCCGTGCCCGCGACGAGACCGACGCCGGCGTCGGTCAGCGCGATCAGCAGGAGACCGCAGACGCCACCCACCGGCGTCGTCCCGACGGCGAAGAAGAGCGAGATCAGCGGCACGGACGGGACACCCACCTTGGTGAAGCGAGCCCGAACCAGGTACTCGGCCAAGCTCACGAAGAACGCCACGACGTTCACCACGGCGATACCCCACAAGATCCACAACACTCTCACAACGCCTCCCCGGGCTCGTCCGCCCAGCATGCGCCCTTCTCGGACACTCCGTCAAGACACTGTGTCCGGACAGTATGTCCGGATATCCTGTCCCGCTATGATCCGGACGTGCCCTCAGTCACCCGGCCCGCCGGCCGCAAACGGCAGGACCGCCGCGAAGAGCTGGAACGACGGCTCTTCGCGGCCACCGAGGAACTCGTCGGCCGAGGCGAGAGCTTCACCGAGCTCAGCGTCGAGCGGCTGGCCGCGGCGGCCGGGATCTCCCGCTCCACCTTCTACGTCCACTTCGAAGACAAGGGCGACCTGGTCCGGCGGCTCGCCGGCTCCGTGCTGACCGAGCTGCGCGAGGTCTCGAGCACCTGGTGGGAGACGGCGGACCAGGCCGGTCTCGCGGAGGCCGTCACCGCGATCGTGGCGGTCTACCGCCGTCGCGCGGCCGCCTTCACCGTCATCTCCGAAACCGCGGCCTACGACCCGGCCGTCGCCGCCGAGGTGCAGGCGCTGATGCAGGCGATCATCGACGCCACCCGGGACGCGATCGAACGCGGCCAGGCCGCCGGCGTGATGCGGCCGGTCCGCCCGGCCGAGACCGCCGCCGTCCTCACCTGGATGGTCGAACGTGCGGGCAGCCACCTCGTCCGCGGCACCGAGCCGGACCACGACGAGAACGTCGTCGAGGTCCTGACCGACATCATCCGGACGACGCTCTACGCGACCGGGGCCTGATCGAGAAGTTCCTCAAATCGGCGGTGTACGACATCCGCGTCACCCGGACCTACCGCGCGGGGGTCACCGTCGGCCCGCCCGGCTCGGGGGCGATGCCCCTCAGCCCACCCGTCCTCGTGCCCTGAAACCGGACTGTCGACGGATTGTCGACGGGCCGTGCGACCGTCGGCGCCATGAAACTTCGACGGCTCCGGCCGCTCACCGTCCTCGCGGCGGTCGCGGTCGTGTTCAGCGCCGGGGCCGCGGCACCCGCGAGCGCCGCGAGCACCCCCCTCGGATACGCCGGTCCGGCCCGGCACTCCGGCCTGTCTCCCTCGGTCGCCGGCCCGCTGGTCGACGCCACCTCGCGCAACTGGGCCGGTTACGCCATCACCTCGCTGTCCACCCCCGCTGCCACGTTCACCCACGTGCACGCCTCGTGGACGCAGCGGCCGGTCACCTGCCCGGCGTCGGACGCCTGGGCGGTGTTCTGGGCCGGCTTCGACGGGTGGACCAACGGCACGGTCGAACAGGGCGGCAGCTCGGCCCGGTGCGTCAACGGCACCCCGGTCTACCAGCTGTGGTGGGAGATGTTCCCCACCAACGCCATCCAGCCCGTCCTGACCATCGACGCCGGTGACTCGTCAGCGCCGACGTCGCCTACGACGCGGCGACCGCGCAGTTCACCATCACCGTCGCCGACGCCACCAAGCACACGAGCTTCTCCACCACCCGGACGTGCGCCGCCGGTCTCGTCTGCGCCCGCACCAGCGCCGAATGGATCGTCGAGGTCCCGGGCCGGTTCGGGACGAGCGACCTGTTCCCGCTGGCGAACTACGGCCGGGCGCTGATGGGCAACGCGGTCGCCTCCGACGACGCGGGACACGGCGGGTCGATGACCGCCAGCTCGACCTGGCAGCGGACGAAGATCCAGGAGCAGGACGCGACCACCACCTACGCCACGACCGAAAACGCCAGCCGGAACGGGCAGAACTTCGCGGTCACCTGGGCGCACCAATGAGCCCGGTCCGTCGCGTGGCCCTGGCGGCGTGCACCATCCTGACGTTCGCGGCCACGGCCGGGACACCGGCGGCGGCCGCGGACCCGATCACCATTTCCCCCGGCCTGTTCACCAACAGCGCCGCGCTGGCCTGGTCCTCGGCGCCGGCCACCACGATGGCCGACCGGACCGTCACCAGGACCACCACCGGCTTGGCGGGGCTGGTCGTCAGCGGCCCGACCGGGTCGGTGTTCCACCAGACCCTCGGCGTGTCGCGGTACATGTTCATCGGCACCCGCAACCACGTCCTGATCCTGGAGTCCTCGACCGGCGGCGGCCCCGGCAGCCGCTCGGTGTCCCTGGTGGACTTCACCACCACGCCGCCCACCGAGCGGCCGATCCTCACCGTCCTCGCGCCCTCGGCGGCGGTGAGCCCACCGGGCGTCCAGTTCAGCACCGGGACCGGCGACGCGTTCTTCGTCTTCGCGTCCACCGGCACCGCGGTCGCCGGGCTCGGCATCTACCGCAGTGACAACGGCACCGTCCTCTGTCCCGGACCGCCGCCACTGACACCGACCGGGCAGCTGTTCGGCGAGGCCACTTCGACCCAGCTGCGGATCAAGATGGGCGGCACCGTGCTGGCCGCGTGCGCCCGGCCGCCCGGCTCCGGCGGATGACCGGTTCACGACACCGTCGCCGCGATCCGCAGGGCGTCCTCGAGGGTGAACGCGCCTTCGAGCCGGTAGGTGACGGTGCCGCGCTGCCAGATCAGCGACTGGGCGGCGAGGCGGGCCGTTTCGGTGCGCCACTGCCCGGCCCGGTCGACGTACATGAGCTCGTGGGGCCGGTCGAGCCAGATCGCCGGTGCTCCGGTGACGCTGACCCGCTGCCCGCCGGACATGCCGAGGAACTTCTCGAAGACCGGGCCGAGCCGGCCGTCGAACTCGTCGAGCCGGACGGCGACCGGTTCGACCGCGGCGGGCGGCCGGCCCGGTCCGGTCTGGTAGAGCAGTGAGACGACGCGCGCCGGGTCGTCGGCGATCCGGACGTCGTCCGGCCCGCCGACGGCGGCCGGAACCCCGATCGGAAACGGGGCCAGGCGGCGCGCTTCGGCGAGGTCGACCGAGCGTTCACCGGGGAGCAGTCCCTGGCCGCGCACGGCGGGGCCGGGTTGGCTGCGCAGCTCGATGCCGGCGAACCGCAGCAGGTCGGTCACGGTCGCGCGGACCGCGGGCGACAGCGTGACCGCGGCGGCGAACACCAGCAGGAGCACCGCGGCGACGGTGGCCCAGCGCGGGATCGCGCGTCGCGGCCGGGCGGGCAGCCGGGCCAGGACGGCCGCGCGCACATCGGGTGCGGGCGGCACGTCGAGGCGGTCGCCGAGCTCGCGCAGCGCGGCGGCGAGCCGGGCGTCGCGGGGATCAGTCACCGACCGCCTCCTTGTCCGGCTCGGCCAGCTGCGCCCGCAGCCGGGCGAACGCGCGGTGCGCCCGCGACTTCACCGAACCGCGCGGGCAGCCGAGCACCTCCGCGGTTTCCCCTTCCGTGAGGTCGAGGAAGTAGCGGCAGATCACCACGGCCCGGTGCTTCTCGGGCAGGGCCCGCACCGCCTCCAGCAACTCCTCGCCGGCGGCGTCGGTCAGCGCCCGGGCCGCCGGATCGTCGTCGCGGACCAGTTCCAGGCGCATGGCGCGCAGTTCGGTCGCGGCGCGCCGGCGCCGGGAGCGGACGAGGTTGTGCGTCTCGTTCGCGACGATGCGCAGCAGCCAGGCGCGGAACGACGCGCCGCCGCGAAACGACGGCAGCGCCCGGAACGCCTTCACGAACGCTTCCTGGACGACGTCCTCGGCCTCGTGCCCGGCGCCCAGCAGGTAGGCCGTGCGGTGGGCGAGCGCGGTGTACCGGTCGACCAGCGTCCCGTAGGACGCCGGATCGCCGTCGCGGATCCGGGCCACCACTGCGTCGTCGTCCGTCACCCGCCCCCTTCCTACCGGTGTTCCACCTTCCTCTACACCGGCCGCGGCCGGGAGGTTCCCGCGGAACCGGCGGGACTTCCGCGGTGTAGAGCGGGCATGAAGCTACGAGCAGTCTCGGTGCCGGCCGCCGTTCTGACGGCCATGCTGGTGGCGGCGCCCGCGGCCGTGGCGGGCAACTGGGCGGTCACCTACCTCGACCCGCTGCCGGACACCTTCCGGGCCGGCCAGCCCTACACCGTCGGCTATTGGGTGCTGCAGCACGGTTCCCACCCCAGCTACGGAGACCTGGGCGCGACCGCGCTGGTGTTCACGCCCGCGCAGGGCGACCCCGTCGCGTTCCCCGGAGTCGCCCTGCGCGAGCCGGCGCACTACGCGGCCGCGATCGCCCTGCCCCACGACGGTGATTGGCGCGTGTCGGCCCGCCAGGGCGTCTTCGCCGACTACGCAATCGGCACGCTGACGCTGCCCGGAAGGCTGGTGGTCACCCCGCCACCGGACCCGATGGGCACCGGCGAGAAGCAGCCGTGGGGCGCGATCCGGCCCCCGGCGATCGCGCTGGACGGCGGCGGTGCGGTGCAGGCGCAGCCGGATGTCCCGGTCGCCGCGGCACCCACGCCGGACCCGCCGCCGTCACTGGGGGCGGTGCTGACGGTCGCCGGTCTCGTGGTGGTCTTGGGTGCGGCGCTCCTGGTGGGCGGGCGGCGCATGCGGGCTCGGCTGCGAAGGCGGTGAACACCGGTCACGCCCGACCGTGATCACGGGCGGACGTCAGCACCTCCAGCCCCAGCGGTGTGATGCAGTGCGTCGCGAAGTTTTCGTGCCGGTCGGTCGTGATGAGCCCGGCGTCCCGCAGCACGGTCGTGTGGTGGCTGACGGTCGCCGGGGTCACGCCGATCCGCCGGGCCAGCGTGGTGGTGGTGCTGCCGTCGACGACCGAGCGCAGAATCGTGGCCCGGGTGGTGCCCAGCAGCGCGCTCACGTGATCACCGCCGCAGGCGCCGGCCAGCAGCCGGGACTCGGTCCGGAGCGGCACCACGAGGACCGGGCGCAGCAGCGGGTCCGCGAGGGCCACGGGGTGGTGGAGGCAGAAGTAGCCGGGAATCAGCAGCAGGCCGCGGCCGTCGAGGTGCAGGTCCCGATCGACGGGGTAGTCGACGGTCAGGACCGGCCGCTGCCAGTTCGCGCCCGGTCCGAGCCGCCCCAGCAGTCCCTCGGGGCCGGCCCGCAGGTAGCGCTGGATCCAGCCGGCGCACTCCGTTCGCAGCCCGTGGTCGATCACCTGCAGGTACGGCTCGACCAGAGCCTCGAAGTACAGGCGCACGGCACATCGCAGGTGCCGCAGCGCTGCCGGCTTCCCGCGGCCGAGGTCGCCCAGCCACCGCGCCGCCGGACTCCCGGTCGGCCGGAGGCGGCGGATCTCGGCACCGAGCCGGCCGGCCGGCGTCGACAGAACCGCGTCGACACTCTCGCCGATATCGCACACATCCACGGCGGGAGTGAGGAAATCCGGAAAGTAGGCCGCGTGCGGCGCCACCGTCACCAGGGTCGACACGGCCGCCCGCAGATCGCGGTCCCGGCTCATGCCCCCGCACACCCGGCGGCGCCAGGAGTCGAAGGACAGCCCGCCGTCCGCGTGCTGCAGGACCTGGACGCTGCCGACGATCTCCCACATGAGGTCGATCTCGAGTTTCAGCCGGGTCCGCGCGATGTCGGAGTCGGTGAAGTGAATGCGCAACCGAGCCACGTCGCTCCCCCCGTCGGCGTTTTATCCGTAACCAATCCGCCGGGACCGGCGACTTGGATGGCACTCACGTCCCGAGGAGGCCTGATGAAACCGTTCTTCTTCCACCGGAATCGTCGGATCGGCGTTGTTCTCAAGGTCGCGATCGTCGCCGGATCGGCGGTGATCGGCGTGCTGAATTGTACGCCCGCTCAGGCGGCTCCCGGTCGCACCAGCCGTGGCGACGCGGAAGCCGTCCTGCACGCCGGCGGCACTGGTGGGGCAGCCGGCCGGATCCACGGCACCGCCGGCAGAGGCTCTCCGGCCGACATCGACGGGCGGGTGGCCATTCGCGTATTGCCGCCGGTCGACGGCCGGCACTTCTGCCAGGACGACTGGCACGTCATCCTGGTGGCGGAAATCGCCGGGGGAGACAAGTCCCTCACCATGCAGGAAGCCAAGGCGGAATTGAACGCCGTGCGGCTGGAGTTCTTCCTCGACGGCTCCCCGCTGGCCACCCAGCGCACGTCGATCAAGCGGTTCCTGGACCCGGGCTTCTTCGACTTCGAAGAGGCGTACCTTTTCCAGCAAGGCGCGATCATGGCACCCGATGCTCTGACCGTCGGCGCGCATTCGCTGCGGGTGGTGGAAACCACCCCGGCCGGCACCGGCGAGAACGACATCACGGTCTGGATCGACGCCACCGGCACCGGCGCCTGCCGGTGACCCCGGTGGCCTGGCGGCACGCCGCGGCAGACCCATGTCGATCCGGTGCGGCACGGCATCTCCTCCTGTGTCAACGGCGAAATCAGTTGCGGCACGCATGGGAACGGACACCGCCGGACGCGGGAAAGGTTCCGTTGCGCTGGTGGTGGTTCGGAAGTCACCCTGCCCGGCCCCCCGTGTCGATCTCTTGCCAGACTTCTGCATGTGCCTGGTCACCGCGCTGTTGCTGGGGGAGCACCGATCCGGATCGCCTTGCTGGGCGAGGTGACGGCCCAGGTCGGTGTCCGGCCGGTCGACCTCGGGACCCCGCGGCAGCGGTGTGTGCTGGCGGCCTTGGCCGTCGACGCCGGACAGCTCGTGCCGGCCGATCGCCTCCTGCGCCGGGTCTGGGGCGCCGACACACCGCGGCGTGGCCGTGCGACGCTGCACAGCCACCTTTCCCGCCTGCGCGGGGCGTTCGACGGCGCCTTGACCATCGCCCACCGCTCCGGCGGCTACGCCTTGGAAATCGACCAGGAAGAACCCGCGGTCGACCTGCTTCGCTTCCGCGCGCTGAGAGACCAAGCCGAGGCCGACGACGCTCGCACCGTGGCTCTGCTGACCGAGGCGGTCGCGCTCTGGCGCGGAACCCCGCTGACCGGCCTGAGCGGCGATTGGGTGGAGGCCGAGCGCGACCGGTGGCAGCAGGAGCTGTGGGCGGTCGAGCAGGATCTGGTCGACGCGCGGCTGCGCGCCGGCCACGGGGAGGAGCTGGTGGCCGGCCTGCTGGCCCGGGCCGCGCGGCATCCGCTCGACGAGCGCGTCGCCGGCCAGTGCATGCTGGCGCTGCACCGCGCCGGTCGTTCGGCCGACGCCCTGGCCCACTTCCGGCGGCTGCGGGACCGCTTGATCGGGGAGCTGGGCACCGAACCGCGTGGCGAGGTGCAGGAGCTGCACCGCCGGATCCTCGCCGCCGATCCCGGCCTGATCGTGGCACCCGGGCCCGGGGTGGCGGTGACGCCGCTGCCTCCCCGGCAGCTGCCGGCCGCGCCCGCGCCGTTCGTCGGTCGCCAGGAGGAGCTGGACCGGCTCGACGCCGTCCTCGCGCCCGCCGACGGCGTGGCGTTCATTTCCGCGATCGGCGGTGCCGGTGGGATCGGCAAGACCTGGCTGGCCCTGCGCTGGGCGCACCGCAACCTCGACCGGTTCCCCGACGGGCAGTTGTTCGTCGACCTGCACGGGTTCAGCCCGGCCGGGCAACCGGCGCGCCCGGTCGACGTGCTCGGCGGGTTCCTCGAGGCCTTGGGGGTCGGCCGGGACCAGCAGCCCGCCGACGTCGAACGCCGCGCCGGCCTGTACCGGACGCTGGTCGCCGACCGGCGCCTGCTGGTGGTGCTCGACAACGCCGCCACGACCGAGCAGGTCTCCGCGCTGCTGCCCGGCGGCCGCCGCTGCACCGTGCTCGTCACCGGCCGCACCCGGCTGCGCGGGCTCATCGCCCGCCACGGCGCCCGTCCGGTGCCCCTCGACGTGCTCACCGACGCCGAAGCACGCACCCTGCTCGCCACCGCCCTCGGTCCGGGCCGCGCGAGGACGGCCGCGCCGGCGATCGCGGAGCTGGCCGAGCTGTGCGGCGGCCTTCCCTTGGCGCTGGCGCTCGTCGCCGCCCGCGCCGTCGCCGACCCGCGCCTGCCCCTCGACGACGTCGTCGCCGATCTCCGGGCCCTCGGCTTGGCGGTCTTCGACTCCGAAGACCCCACCGACCCCACGGCGAGCCTGCCGACCGTGCTGTCGTGGTCGCTGCGGCACCTCACCGAGCAGCAGCGCACCGCGTTCGCCCTGCTGGGCATCGCGCCCGGTCCCGACATCGGCTTGTCCGCCGCCGCCCGCCTCATCGGCCTGCCCGAGCGGGAAGCGCACACGACGATGCGTGCGCTGGCCGACGCGTCACTCCTCGAGCGCACCCCCGGCAGCCGGTACGGCATGCACGACCTCGTGCGCGCCTACGCCACCACCGTCGCCGCCGAACTGCCGGCCGAGGTGCGGGAAACGGCGTTGCGCCGGATCCTGGACTTCTACACCGGCACGGTGAACGCCGCCGACCGGCTGCTGAACCCCCACCGCGACCCGATCCCGCTCGCCCTGCCCGACGCCGACGCGCACCCGCACGCCGACGCGGCGGCGGCCCTGGCGTGGTGCGACGCCGAGCACGCGAACCTGCTCGCCGCGCAGCACACCGCGGCCCGCCGCCACTGGCACGCCACGGCTTGGCACCTGGCCTGGGGCCTGCACACGTTCCACTACCGGCGCGGTCACCGCCACGAGCACCTCGCCGCGTGGCAGGCCGCCGCCGGTGCCGCCGGGCACCTGCCCGGCCCGGACCTCGTCATCGTCACCCACCAGGCCCTCGGCCTGACCCACAGCCACCTCGATCACCACGAGGACGCCCTGCGCCACTTGCACCAGGCCCTCACCGCCGCCGAGGAACACCGGGCCCCCGGCCACCAGGCCCACACCCACCGGTTGCTCGCGCGGGCGTGGAGCCGGCAGGGCGACGACCTCAAGGCCCTCGACCACGCGCGCCGGGCCCTCGACCTCTACCGCGGCCTCGACCAGCCGATCGGAGAAGCCGACGCGCTGAACTCGGTCGGCTGGCGCGCGGCCCGCCTCGGCGACTACGAAACCGCCCGCGAGCACTGCCGGGCCGCCTTGGCGCTGCACCGGCGCCTGGACGACCCCACCGGCGAGGCGGCCACCGAGGACAGCCTGGGCTACATCGAGCACCACAGCGGTCACCACGAGCGCGCCATCGCCCACTACGAGCGGTCCATCACCATGCTCCGCGATCTGGGCAACACGCACGAAACCCCGGGCGTGCTGGAATCATCCGGCCACCCGCACCTCGCTCTCGGCGACGTCGACCGGGCCCGGGCGATCTGGCGGGAGGCCCGGGAACTGTTCCGGGAGCAAGGCCGCACCGACGACGTCCGCCGCGTGCAACAGCGGCTCGACGATCTCTGATCGCCCATTCCGGGAATTGCCCGACCTGTTTCCGGTAAGCGGCCCGTGGCCGGATACGCTGCCGCGGCCGAGCACACGAACCGATGGGGGACAAGGCATGGACGGCACTTCCGGCGCGGGCGGAGTCCGCGTGCACGAACCCCTTCCGAATGTGCCGTCCGGGGCCGAACCGCTGTTTGCCGGGTTTGTCCGCGAATTGACCGGGCTGACCATTGTCCGAATGGGACTCAGCGGCGCGCTCGTCCTGCTGGGTGTGCTGCTCGTGGTCGTCGAAGGGTGGGGAAGCGCGCTGCCCTACCTCTACTTCGGCACGTTCGGTGGCCTGCTTCTGATGTGGACGTACGTCCTGGTCCTGTACCGGCGCATCCGGAGCCTCTTCGGCGAGCCCTACCACCGGCTCGACGTCGCTCCCGATGGGTTGCGCACCAAGGGTTCGCGGGTCTCGGTGCGGTTGCCGGACGGCCGGTGGCTGCGGACCCGCCTGCCCGGCGGGCCGCGGGTCCAGCTGGCCGGCGAGCGCCGGCTGTGGGTGCTCGGCACGGGCCCGCGGGTGTTCGTCCGCCCGCCGGGGGCGATGTGGGTGCGGTCCGGGCGGATCGAGGACGCCCCGCCCGCCGCGGCGGTGCCTGCCGGGTTCGTCCCGCGCTACCCGACGCCGCCGTCGCGTGATCCGGTGCTCGCCGCGCACCGCGCGTTCCAGGCCCGGCGGTCGGCCGTCACCGGGGTGACGCTCCTGGTGCTGGGCGCGGCGGGACTCGCGCTCGTGTCGTCGCTGGAGGACGAATCCGGTGGCATCGCGGACGCGGCCGGGTTGGGCGGCGTCGCCGGCGGCAGCGCGGTCTTCCTGATGCTGGGCGTGCTGATGGCCGTCGGCAGCCTGCGGATCCGCCGTCCGCTCACCGAGGACGGCTGGGTGGAACTGCGGATCGCGCTCGACACGCCGTTCGTGCCGCGAGCGCGCACCGCGGTCCGGCTGACGGGCTGGGCGTGGTACCCGGACGGGCGGCAGACGCGCTTCAAGCTCGTCGCCGACGTCTCGCTGGCCGCGAACGTCGCGGTGACCGGGCAGCTGTGGCTGCTGGGCTACCCGCCGGCGGGCAAACCGGCGAAGGCCGGTCTTCCGGGCTACCCCTGCCTGGGCAGCTTCCGGCCGGCCTGAGCCTTCCCGGCCAGGTCCAGCAGTTCGTCGAACACCTCGGTCGCGATGGCGGCGAGGGAGCGTTCCTCGCCGTCGCGGAGCCACCGGGTGAACGAGATCCCGAAGACGGTGGCTCCCGACTCGGCCGCCAGGGTGGCCGCGAGATCGCCGACACCCCGGGCGCGCAACGCGTCGGCGACCGAGGTGGCCAGCGCGGTGAGTTTGTGCTGTTCCCGTTCCTGCAGCGCCGGGTTCCGGTCGATCACCGACTGCCGGGTGCGGGAGTGCGAGCGCCGTTCGTCCGGGAAGAAGGCCGACGCCGACCGCAGCGCGGAGGCGACGACCTCGAGCGGGGGCGCGTCGGGCGGGGCGGCGGTCACGCCGTCGAGGAACGCCCGCTCGAGGCGTTCTTGGCCGGCGAAGAGGACTTCGCGCTTGTCGCTGAAGTGGCGGAAGAAGGTCCGCTCGGTCAGGCCGACGGCCTCGGCGATCTCGGCCGCGGTCGTCTGCTCGTACCCGCGGGTGGCGAACAGCTCGAGCGCGGCCTTCTGCAGCCGTTCCGCGGCTCCGGGTTCCCAGCGCACCATGCGGCCGAGTCTAGTGATGACAGGAGCTGACATACAGGCGTACGGTGGCGATGTCAGCGACTGACGTCGGTCACTGACATCAACCGTGAGAAGGAGTCACGCAATGCGCGTTTTCGTCACCGGAGCGTCCGGCTGGATCGGCTCCGCCGTCGTCGACGAGCTGCTCGCGACCGGCCACGAGGTCACCGGGCTGGCCCGGTCGGCCGCGTCCGCCGCGAAGCTCGAGGCCAAGGGCGCCCACGTCCGGCGCGGCGACCTCGACGACCTCGGCAGCCTCCGCGCGGGTGCGGAAGCGGCCGAAGCCGTCATCCACCTGGCGAACAAGCACGACTTCGCCAACCCGGCCGTGTCGAACGCCGCCGAGCGGGCCGCCGTGGAGACGATCGGCGAGGCGCTCGCGAACAGCGGCCGCTCGTTCCTGCTGGCCTCGGGGATCGCCGCCCTCGCCAAGGGCCGGCCCGCCACCGAAGCCGACGCTTCCCCGTTCCACGGCCCGGACTCCCCGCGCGGCGGCTCCGAGAACCTCGCGCTCGAGTTCGCCGCCCGCGGCGTGCACCCGGTGAGCCTGCGGTTCTCGCCGACCACGCACGGCACCGGCGACCACGGGTTCATCGCCGTCCTCGCCGCGATCGCCCGCGAGAAGGGCGTCTCGGGCTACCCGGGCGACGGCACCAACCGCTGGGCCGCCGTGCACGTGACCGACGCCGCCCGCATGGTCCGCCTCGGCCTGGAAAAGGCACCCGCCGGCGCGCGCCTGCACGCCGTCGCCGAGGAGGGCGTGCCGACCCGCGAGATCGCCGAGGCGATCGGCCGTGCGCTCGACCTGCCGACCGCCTCGATCCCGGAGGCCGGCGTCCAGGACCACTTCGGCTGGATCGGCGGCTTCTTCGCCATGGACCTCGCGGCGACCAGCGAGCGCACGCGGGAGCTGCTCGGCTGGACGCCCACCGGGCCGACCCTCATCGAAGACCTCGACGCGGGCGCCTACTCGGCACGTCAGTAAGGGTTGCCCGGCACGTTGAGGCGCGTCTGGTAGAGGCCGAACGCACCCGAAACCCCGGAGGTGAGGTACAGGGTCTTCCCGTCCGCTCCGCCGAACGCCGCGTTGGTGGTGTTGCGGCCGGCGGAGATGGTGCCGAGCGGGGCACCCGACGGCGAGAAGACGTGGACGAGGCCTTCGTCGAAGGAGGCCCAGTACAGGTTGCCCGCGCAGTCGATGGTCGCGCCGTCGGGGGTCCGCATGGTCGCGAACGTCGTGCGGTTGCCGGTGCTGCCGTCGGGGAAGACGGTGTACTTCACGATCGTGTCGGCGCCGGTGGCCCCCACGTAGAGGGTCTTGCCGTCGGGGGACAGGACGACGCCGTTCGGCTGCGGCAGCGTGTCGTCGACGAGGCTGACCACCCCGTCGCGGACGCGGAAGACGCTCGTCCGGCCGCCCTGCTCGTCGGCGCGGTTGCCGCGCTGGTAGTTCGGGTCGCTGAAGTAGGTGGTGCCGTCCTGGCCGGTGGTCAGGTCGTTCGGCGAGTTGAACGCGTGGCCGGGTGCGCCGGCGGCGACGGTCGTCCGGCTGCGGTCGGCCAGGTTATAGGCCGAAACGGTGCGGTTGTCGTGGGTGGCGGCGAGCACCCGCGTCCCGTCGGCGCTGATCGCCAGGCCGTTGCTGCCGGAGCCGGCGATGAAGGTCTCGAAGGTGCCCGGCGGCCGGAACCGGAGGATCGCCGAGGGCTGCACGCCCTGGGGACCGGTGGCGTTCTGCATGTTCGACAGCAGCAGGGTGCCCGTCCGCCGGTCCCAGGTGGGTCCTTCGAGGAAGTTGAACCCGCTCCGGATGAGCCGGGCCGTCACCGCCTGGCTCGGCAACGGCGAGCCGTAGGTCGCGCCCGGCGTGCACGGTCCGGCCGCGGTGGTGCCGGACGCCGCGGGCGCCACCACGCCCGCGGTGATGATCGCCGTCGCCGCCACCGTCCACACGCGACGGTGCCGGGATGTCCTGCGGTGAGCCATGCCGGCTCTCCTTTCGCAAGGGGGACGGCGGCGGGCCGGTGGTCCCGGCCCGCCGCCGGGGTTCACCGGCCGAGCTCGACCTTGAGGATGCTTTCGTTGCTGTTGTTGGCGATGCTGTCCTTGTCGCCGTAGTTGCTGGTGGTCAGCCACAGGCCGCCGTCGGCGGACGGTTCCACGGTGCGCAGCCGCCCGTACGTGCCGGTGAGGTACTGCTGGACGTTCGTCAGGCTGTCGCCGGAGATTTCGGCCCGGTACAGCCGGGTTCCGCGCAGGCAGGCGATGTAGAGGGCGTCGCGGACCACGGCGATGCCGCTGCACGAACCCTCGGCGACGGGGTAGGTGCGCTTGGGCGCGACGAACCCGGCTTCGGCGCAGCTGCCCGTGGTGCCTTCGCAGCGGGGCCAGCCGTAGTTGCCGCCGCGGACGATGAGGTTGGTCTCGTCCATGACGTTGTTGCCGAATTCCTGTTCCCACAGCCGGCCTTGGGCGTCGAAGGCCAGGCCCTGGGGGTTGCGGTGGCCGTAGCTCCACACCGGCGTGCCGAAGGGGTTGTCCGAAGGGATGGTGCCGTCGCGGTTGATCCGCAGCACCTTGCCGGCCAGGTTGGCGAGGTCCTGGGCCCAGTCGCCGTTCTGGCCGTCGCCGGTGGCGATGTAGAGCTTGCCGTCGGGCCCGAACCGCAGCCGGCCGCCGTTGTGGTACTTGTTGCGCGGGATGCCGGTGAGCAGCACCTGCGGGGTGCCGCTGAGGACCCCGCCGGTGTAGCGGATGCGCACCACCCAGTTGTCGGTCGTGCTGGTGTGCATGACGTACAGCCACGGGTCGGCCGCGAAGTCGGTGGCCACGGCGAGACCGAGCACCCCGCCCTCGCCGTCGGTCCCCGCGACGTCCGGCATCCGCCCGGCCACCGTCTTCGTGCCGGTGGCGGGGTCGAGCCGGACGATTTCGAAGGCGTCGCGGCGGCCGTAGAGCACCTGTCCGTCGGGCAGGGTGGTCAGCCCCCACGGCAGGTCGGTTTCGGTGGTGACCCTGGTGACCGAGCAGACCGCCGTGGCGCAGGAGGCGCCGGTGGTGACCGCGACCGGTGAGCTCGGGGCCGACCGGTTGGCCTGGGCGTCACGCGCTCGCACCTGGTACTGGTAGCGGGTGTTCGCGGCGAGGCCGCTGTCGGTGAACGAGGTCGTGGCCGAGCCGCTGGTGGAGCCGGCCACGGTGCCGTCGCGCAGCACCTCGTAGCCCGTGACGCCGACGTTGTCGGTGGCGGGCGACCAGCGCACGGTGACGGTGGTGCCCGAGGCCGTCGCGGTCACGCCGGTGGGGGTGCTGGGCGGCTCGGTGTCGGCCTGGCACTGCGGCACCGTGATGGTGACCGTCGGACTGGCCTGCGAGACGTTGCCCGCGGCGTCGCGCGCGTTGACGTACAGGCCCCAGGTGGCTCCCGGCGCGACGGTCAGCTCGGCCGACAGCGCGGTGCCCGGCACCGAGGTCATGAGCTGCCCGTCGTGGAAGATGTCGTAGAAAGCCACCCCGGTGTCATCGGACGACGCCGACCACGAGAACGTCACGGTGGCGCACGTCAGGTTCGTGGTGCGCGGGTTGGCCGGCGTGGTCGGCGGTGTGGTGTCGGCGGCGAGCTTGATCAGTTGCCACCGCTGGTTGGCGCCGCCGGTATCGGGCAGCTGGACGACCCGAGCGCCGTCGGCGGTGGAGGAGCCGAGCACGTCCACGGCCTTGCCGCTGGCCCGGTTGAGCAGCCGCACGTCGCCGCCGGCGGAGTCGGCCAGCCGGAACTGCTGCCCGGCGCGCCCGGCGTCGGTGTTCTGCACCAGCCCGGCCCGGTCGGCGGTGGACGGGAAGGTCAGGACCTTGGCGCTGTGCTTGGACTTGATGCGGTAGTTGCCCCCGCCGGAGTCGACGAACTGCCACTGCTGGGAGGCCCGGTCGTCGCGGGTGCTCTGGGTGACCCGGGCGCCCTCGTAGGTGGCGCTCCCGGCGACGTCCAGTGCCTTCCCGCTGTTGCGGTTGACCAGCACGTAAGAGGCGTTGGTGTCCACAGTGGCGGCCGAGGCGGCCGGTGCCGGAAGCACGACGCCGAAGCCGGCGAGCACCACTGTGCACAGCGCTCGGAAGGCCGAGCGGTTTCTTCGCGGAGCCGAGCCGGTCCGGACGCGGCGCGATGCCGGCCCGCCAGGCTTTCGTGCGCAGACAGCCATGCGTCGCCTCCTTGCGAGCAGGGTGCGGAACTTCGCCTGACTGGGAGCGCTCCCAGGTCACCGTAGCGCAAACCGTTTGCCGCCGACAAGACCGGTGAGGAGGTATCCAACCGCGCTGGATCGAGAGGAGCGGGCACCCGCGGTGGGTGCCCGCTCCTCTCAGCGGATCGGGTTGGGCGTGATGTCCTGGGCGAAGAGGTTGCCGTTGGAGCTGCCCACGTGGACGTGGTAGCCGCGGCCGCCCACGTTCACCGTGATGTGCGGCCGCGGGTCGGCGCCGCCCGCCGCGCCGCCGAGACCGCCCTGGTGGATACCGGCGGTCTGCTGCCAGCCGCGGCCTTCCTGCATCTGCTTCAGCAGTTCTTTCGCGCGGCGCGCGCCTTCGCCGCGGCCGGCGGCGAGGTTCTCCAGGATGCCGACGAACTTCTTGTCGCTGATCTCCGTCACCGGCACGTTCGCGTTGCCGTGGAACACCGGCTGGCCCGGGCGGTTGTTGGCCAGCACCGGGTTGTTCGCCTTGCCGCCCTTGCACTTGCCCTTGCCGCCCTTGAGGCCGACCGGGTCGAGCCAGCCGGTGGGGTTGCGGACGTAGGCGTGCGGGTTGGTGCCGCCGCCGAGCCCGATCGGGTCCGGGCTGATGTAGCGCCCGGTCTCCGGCTCGTAGTACCGGTTGACGTTGTAGTGCAGGCCCGTCTCGGCGTCGAAGTACTGGCCGGGGAACCGCAGCGGCGTCGGCGCCGGGCCGCCGGCTTCCAGGCCCCACAGGGTCTGCGCCGAGTGCCAGGTGATCCGGCCGGCTTCGTCGACCAGCTCCGCCGGGCTGCCGATCAGGTCGGCGACGACGGCGTGGAACTGCTCGTCGAGGCCACCGTCGGCGCGGGTCCGGCGGTCCAGCACGCTGACCGGCACCGGCCGGTCCGGCTCCCAGTCCCAGGTCGTGATCCGGGCCGGCGCGCCGCCGGTCGTGACGATCTCCTCGGCCGGGACGATCCCGTCCCACACGAACACCGTCTCGGCGGTGACCGTGCCGTCCGGGCCGAGCAGGCGCTTGGCGACCCGGCGCCCCAGCGCGTCGTAGGCGTAGCGCCACTCGTGGCCGTCCGGGGTCCGCACCTGCGCGAGGCGGTCATCGGCGTTCCAGGCGAAGCTCCAGCCGGCCGGGCCGCCCGGCTGCTGCCGCCAGGTCAGGCGGCCGAGGTCGTCGTAGCGGTACTCGACGTCGCCGGCCCGCCGCACCAGCGTCCCGGTGTACTCGCGGGGGCCCGCGGCCGGGTGGGCGGCCCACTCCGCCACGGCGATGTTGCCCGCCGCGTCGTAGGCGTACCGCTCGCTGCCGCCGGGCCGCTGCAGCCCGGTGACCCGGCCCAGCCGGTCCAGCGCGAACTCGCGGCGGCCCGAGAGCAGGTCGTCCACGCCCGCGAGGACGTCGTCCGCCCGGTGCCGGTAGGCGCGCCGCTGCCGCGGCCGCCCGTCGGCTCCCGCGACGACCTGTTCGACGAGCCGGTCGTTCGCGTCCCAGGTCTGGGTCAGCGTCGTGGTGCCGAAGACGCGGCCGATCTCGCGGCCGGCGGGGTCGTGCGCGAACCGGATCGTCCGGCCCGCCGTGCCCAGCTCGGCCGGTGCGCTCGCCGCGTCGTAGGTCCAGGTGCTCGTGACGCCCGAGGCGGTGCGGCGCGCGGTCCGCAGCCCGCTGCGGTCGTATCCCGAGCGGACTTCGCGGCCGTTGCACGTCTCGGCCACCACCCGGCCGAGGCGGTCGTAGGCGAAGGTGAGGTCGGCGTCGGCGTTGGTCGCGCGCACCAGCCGGCCCGCGGCGTCGTAGGCGTAGGTCGTGACGCTGTCCCCGCGGCGTTTCCCGGTCAGCCGGCCCAGCGCGTCCCAGGTGTAGGTCGTCGGTTCCCCGGTGCCGGTGGCGCTTTCGAGCAGGTGGCCGGCGGCGTCCCTCCGGTAGGTGACGACCCGCCCGTCGAAATCGGTCTCGCGCACGACCCGCCCGGCGGCGTCGTAGTCGATCCGCCACTGCGCGCCCGCGGCGTTGGTCACCGCGACGAGCCGCAGCTCGGTGTCGTAGCTGAACCGCGTGCGGCTGCCGTCCGGCGCGATTTCGCAGACGGGCAGGTCGAAGGGGCCGAAGTCGGTCCGGGTCACCGCACCCGCGGCGTCGGTCCGCTCGGTCGCGTTGAGCTCGCCGTCGTAGGTGAAGCGCTCCACGGAACCGTCCGGGGCGACGCGCTTCCACAGCTCGCCCTCGACCGTCCACGCGAACGTCGTCGTGTGGCCCGCCGGGTCGGTGACGGACTCGACGCGGCCGAGCCGGTCGTAGGTGTAGGCGGTGCGCCCGCCGGCCGGGTCGAGGACCGTCCGGGGCTTGCCGAGGCCGTCGCAGTCGATCCGGGTCGTGCGGCCTTCTTCGTCGGTGAACGAGCTGAGCGCCCCGCCCGGGCCGTAGCCGTAGCGGCGGACCCCGCCCATCGGGTCGGTGGTCGCGACGAGCCTGCCGGTCTCGTCGTACTCGTGGGCCCAGACCGCGCCGTCCGGTTCGACGGTGGCCTGCGGGCGGCCGCGCCCGTCGTAGGAGACGCTGTGCACGCTCCCGTCCGGGCGGGTTTCCGACGTCCGCCTGCCGTGCTCGTCGTAGCCGTACCGGGTGGTCCGGCCCAGCGGGTCGGTCACGGCGAGCAGCCGGTCGTGGCGGTCCCAGTCGTAGGTCGTCGCGCCGCCGAGCGGATCGGTCTCGCGGACGAGCTGGAACTCCTCGTTCAGCTCGAAGGTGGTGGTGTGCCCGAGCGAGTCGGTCGCGCGGTTGACGCGGTTTTCCCGGTCGTAGGCGAAGGTGTAGGCGAGCACCCCGCCCGGGCCGGTGCCGTGGATGCAGCGGTCCAGTTCGTCGTAGGTGAACGCGTAGCCCCGGCCGTTGCGGTCCTGCCAGCTGGTGATGCGGCCGGCGTCGTCGTAGCCGAAGCGGTAGGGCCGGCCCGAGGAGTTGAGCACCTCCACCAGGTTCGCCCGCTCGTCGTAGGCGAACCGGGCGAGGGTGACGCGGTCGTCGTCGCGGGTGCCGACGGAGGTGAGCTCGGTAATCCGGCCGTCGGCCGTGGTGACGGCGACGCGGTGCCCGGCGGAGTGCCGCACCTCGCGCAGCGTCCCGTGCGGGTCGCGGTCGAAGACGATCCGGTTGCCGTCGGCGTCGGAGATCGCCGCCAGCCACCCGGTGTCCCCGCCGGCGGGGAAGTGCAGGGTGCGGCCGAGGTCCGGCTGCTCCATGACGTACTCGTCCCCGAGCCGCCGCAACGGCCACAGGGGACCTTCGACCGGTTTGACGGCCGCGGCGCCCGGGACGGGGTAGACCAGCAGGGTGCCGTCCTCGGCGGCGAAGTCGACCCGGTCGGTTCCGGTTTCCAGGCGCTGGTCCGCGGTCGACGCCCAGGAGCGTCCGAAGTGGACGCCGCTGCGGTAGCCGGAGAAGTGGGCGCGGTCCAGAACGAGCGCCAGCACGCCGTCGATCTCGACGTCGGTCTGGGCGAGCATCATCCGCCCGGTGGTCATGTCGATCGGGTCGCCGCTGCCCGGGCGGCAGTCGGTCGGGGTCGAGTTCTCCTTGGGGGAGCCGTTCTGGTCGGCGAGCCCGCCGCCGCGCGGCTTGCCGCCGTCGTTCCCGGCGCCCTTCCCGCCGCCGGAGGGCGTGGTCGAGCCGCCGCCGGGGGAGGAATCCGGGCCCTTCGGGTTGTCGTCGGGGCCTTTGGAGCCGGGAGGCGGGTCGCTCTTCGGCGGCGGGTCGCCTTTGGCGCCGGAAGTGCTGGTGCCGTCTCCCTTCGCCCCCGACGGCGAGGTGCCGTCACCCTTCGGTGGCGGCGCGTCCGGGCCGCCCTTGCCGTTGGGCCCGCCGATGTCCTTCGGTCCGCTCTTGATGTCGGTGTGCTTGGGCGGTGGCGCGGTTTTGCCCGGCTTGATCTTCCGCAGCGCTTTCGCCGCGTCTGAGAACAGGTCCCCGGCGCGTTTGAGCAGCGGAATCAGCGCCTTCAACGCCGTCACCAGCCGCTTCACCAGGTCGGCGATCTTGGAGGCGGTCTTGGCGACGGCGTTGATGACTTGTGGCACGACCCAGGTCATGCCGATGCCGAGGGTGAACACGACTTGCAGCGCCCAGCTGATGAGGTGCCCGATCAGCTC
>NZ_JBSFNC010000032.1:0-77349 GCF_053586895.1 Amycolatopsis sp. NPDC003731
CACGGCCCTGGGCGACCCGATCGAGGCCCAGGCCCTGCTGGCGACGTACGGCCAGGACCGCGCGACGCCGCTGTGGCTGGGATCGGTGAAGTCGACGACCTTCCGGCGCCGGCCTCGCGAACGCGTGAAGGCCGCTTCGGGGGCGTTCCCGAAGCGGCCTTCCCGGCTGTCCGTCCACTCCGGACGGTTCAGGTGCCCTGGCACGTCGGCGACGGGGCCGCGTTCCCTCCCGTCGTGTTGACGACCAGGCCGAACGTGGTCGTGCCGTCGGCCGCCACGCTGCCGTTCCAGTTGGCGTTGCGGACGGTGACCGCCGAACCGGACTGGTTCAGCGTGCCGTTCCACACGCTGGCGACCGTCTGGCCCGCGGGCAGTGTCCAGCCCACCTGCCAGCTCGTGTACGCCCTCGTGCTGTGGTTCATCACCGTCACCGTGGCCTGGTAGCCGCCGCTCCAGGTGTTGGTGATCTCGTACATCGCCATGCACGAGCCCTGCGGCATCGACGTCGTGGTCGTCGGCGTCGTGGGGGTCGTCGGCGTGGTGGGCGTGGTGGGCGTGGTGGTCGTCGGCCCGGTCGGGGTCGTGGGCGTGGTGGTCGTCGGGCCCGTGCCCGGGTCCTTCACGCCGGTGACCTCGCCGTGCCCGCCGTCGAAGGTGACGTCCGAGCAGCCGTAGAACGTTTCCGCGCTGTCCGAGCGCTTCCACACCGAGTAGATGATGTGCCGGCCGGACTTGTTCGTCGGCAGGGCACCGCTCCACTTGTACTGGCCCTCCACCGTGCCGACCTGGCCGGTCACCGGCGGGTGGTCCACCGTCAGGAACGGCGTGTCCTCCAGCGAGTCCCAGGTGAGCGGCTGGTTCGGGTTCCAGCCGTCCTTCGTCACGTAGGTGTAGAACCAGCCCGGGTGGGCGGCCCACGCGTTGTACGAGAAGTCGAACTGGGCGCCGGCGGTCAGGTGGGTCAGCGGCCAGTTGCCGACCCCGTCGAAGCCCGCGTAGTTCGGGTTCCCGCCCGAGCACAGCTTCCCGTCCGGGATGAACCCGCGCGTGCGCCCGGCGCCGTCCGAGCGCAGCACGCCGAACCAGTTGTACAGCGAGTTGGCCCCGCTGACCCCCACGGCGGCCGCGCAGGCCGGGTTCTGGGGCTTGATCTCGCCGGTCGAGCTGAGCCCGTCCTGCCAGCACAGGAAGGTCCGGCTGCCCGGTTTCATCATGGCGCCGTGCGCCTCGGCCGTGCCGGTGCTGAGCAGGATGGCGGTCAGGCTCGCCAGCAGCACGGTGACGGCGGCGAGGATGGTACTTCGTCTCCTGGTCACGTCAGTCCCTTCATTGGGTTGCGTGCGTCGAAGACTGGGAGCGCTTCCAAGGTCAGGATACGCGGCGGCGGTCACTTCCGGAACAGCCCGCGATGGCCGGGGCGGGGGCCTTGGCCTACCTTGACGGAGGCTCCTCGACCAGGGCGGGCCCGTGTGAGAAAGGCAGAGAGTGGACAGTCCGTCTTCGGTTCCCGCCTGGGTGCGGGCCGAACCCGCCCGGCTGCTCGGATTCGCCCGCGGCGCGGCGCACCCGGACGGCGGGTTCGCCTGGCTCGACGACACCGGCCGGCCGGTGCTCGACCGGCCCGTCGAGACCTGGATCACCTGCCGGATGACGCACGTCTTCGCGCTCGCCTCGCTGCAGGGCGCGGACACCGGCGAGCAGGTCGCGCACGGCGTCGCGGCCCTCACCGGCCCGCTGCGGGACGCCGAGCACGGCGGCTGGTACGCCTCCACGGCGTTGGCGGAGAAGCGGGCCTACGAGCACGCGTTCGTCGTGCTGGCGGCCGCGAGCGCGGCCGCCGCCGGTGCCGAAGGCGCGCGGCCGCTGCTGGCCGAGGCCCTGGAAACCGTCGAATGCCGGTTCTGGGAACCGGGGGCCGGGCTCGTCGCCGACGTCTGGGACCGCGGCTGGACGCGCCTGGAGGACTACCGCGGCGCCAACGCCAACATGCACACCGTGGAGGCCTTCCTCGCCGCCGCCGACGTCACCGGCGACGCGGTGTGGGCCACCCGTGCGCTGTCCATTGTGGAGCGTCTGATCCACGGCGAAGCCCGCGCGCACGGCTGGCTGCTCCCGGAGCACTTCGACCCGGACTGGCGCGTCCGGCTCGAGTTCAACCGCGCCGAGCCCGCCCACCCGTTCCGCCCGTTCGGCGCGACCATCGGGCACCTCTTCGAGTGGGCGCGGCTGGCCGTCCACCTCGGACGCGCGCTCGGCGACGCCGCCCCGGCGTGGCTGGTGCCCGACGCGATCGCGCTGTTCGAGGCGGGCGTCCGGTACGGCTGGGCCGTGGACGGGCGGCCGGGGTTCGTCTACACGACCGACTTCGCCGGGACGCCGGTGGTGCGCACCCGGCTGCACTGGGTGGTGACCGAGGCGATGGCCGCGGCGTGGACGCTGCACCAGGAGACCGGCGACCCGGCGTACCTCGCCCGGTTCGAGCAGTGGTGCGCGCACGCCGAAACCTGCTTCGTCGACCGGGAACTCGGTTCGTGGCACCACGAACTCGACCCGGACAACCGGCCCGCCGCGACGGTGTGGGCCGGCAAACCGGACGTCTACCACGCCTACCAGGCGACGCTGCTGCCCGGACTGCCGCCGGCGGCGTCGTTCGCCGGCGCGCTCCTCCCGCGCGGCTAGACTGCGTTCGCCGTCCCCTCTCCGAAGGAGCACCATGTCGCCTTTCGTCGCGGCCGAAGACCGGTACGCGGACATGCCGTACCGGCGGGCCGGGCGCAGCGGGCTGAAGCTGCCCGCCGTGTCGCTCGGCCTGTGGCACAACTTCGGGGACGACAAGCCCCTCGACGTCCAGCGGGCGGTGCTGCGCCGGGCGTTCGACCTCGGGGTGACGCACTTCGACCTGGCCAACAACTACGGCCCGCCGCCCGGCGCGGCCGAGACCAACTTCGGGCGCCACTTCGCGGCCGACTTCCGCCCGTACCGCGACGAGATCCTGGTGTCGTCCAAGGCGGGCTACCTGATGTGGGACGGCCCGTACGGCGAGTGGGGCTCGCGCAAGAACCTCCTGGCGAGCCTCGACCAGAGCCTGGCCCGCACCGGCCTGGACCACTTCGACATCTTCTACTCGCACCGCCCCGACCCGGACACGCCGATCGAGGAGACGATGGGCGCGCTCGACACGGCGGTGCGTTCGGGCAAGGCGCTGTACGCGGGGATCTCGAACTACTCGCCGGAACAGACCGAGGCGGCGCTCGCGGCACTGCGGGAGCTCGGGACGCCGCTGCTGATCCACCAGCCGCGCTATTCGATGCTCGACCGCTGGGTCGAAGACGGCCTCCTGGACACCCTGGACGCGCACGGCGTCGGCTCGATCGCGTACTCGCCGCTGAGCCAGGGCCTCCTGACCGACCGCTACCTGGACGGCATCCCGGCCGACTCCCGGGCGGCGGGCGCCAGCCCGTTCCTCACCAGCGACCGGCTGACCGACGACACGCTGGCCACCATCCGCGCGCTGAACGAGATCGCGAAGGGGCGTGGTCAGACGCTCGCGCAGCTGGCGATCGCGTGGGTGCTGCGGCGCGGGCGGGTCACGTCGGCGCTGATCGGGGCGAGCAGCGTCGCGCAACTGGAGAACACGGTCGCGGCGACCGCGAACCTGGAGTTCACGGACGAGGAGCTGGCCGGGATCGAGCGCGCCCTGGACCGGTAGCCGGCGCCCTCAGCAACCGATCCGGGAGGTGCCCACGGCCACGTCGTCGAACCACAGCGTGTCCGCGTCGCCCGCGTAGCTCTCCCAGCCCAGGCGCAGGTCGGTCAGCGCCGGGTGCCAGGACTTCGCGAGCCACTGCTGGTCGATGTCCTGGGTCGGGACGCCGTCGACCACCAGGCCCGGCACCTCGGCGGAGTTCAGCCACGTCCGGAGCCGGCCCGCCGAGCCGTCGACTTCGAACTCGAAGCACGACCACGTGCCCGTCGCCAAGGGCACGCTCTGGGCCACCCCGGCCGGGCTCTGGGCGGGCAGCGTGGCGTCGTCGGACTCGCGGTTCCACTGCAGGGCCTTGTTCTGGCCGCCCGCCCGCAGGTCACGGCCGCCGTCGGCGGTGTCGCGCAGGGCCATGAAGGCCACGTGCCCGGTGGGCAGCGGGGTCGTGTGCCGGACCCAGAAGCGCCCGAACAGCGGGCCGGTGCCGGTGAGACCGGTGCCGAGGAAGGCGTGGTTGCAGTAGCCGCCCTGGCCGGTGACCTTGACCGACCGGCTGCCCGAGTGCGCGACCGCCGTGTCGACGGCGACCGTGCCCGTGCCCGTGCAGTTCGCCGCGCCGACGGTCCAGCGGCCACCCGGGGTGCTGCCCGTCTGCTGCTCGAAGTCGTCGCAGAGCGTGGCGCCCGAGCAGCCGGCGGGCGGCGGCCCGGAAGTCGTGGTGGTGGGAGTGGTGGTCGGCGTCGTGGGTGTGGTCGGTGTCGTCGGCGTGGTCGACGTCGGGGGTGCGGGGTCGCCGCACGAGACGCCGTTGAGCGCGAAGTCCGCCGGTGTGTCGTTGGTCCCGCTGTAGGTGCCCTGGAGGCCGAAGGAGACCGTGCCGCCCGCGGGCACCGACCCGTTGTAGGCGAGGTTCTGCGCGGTGACCGCCGTCCCGGTCTGGCGGACGGTGGCGTTCCAGGCCGACGTGACCGCCTGGTTCCCGGCGTAGTGCCAGGTGAGCGTCCAGGACGAGACCGCGGTGGCGCCGTTGGTCACCGTGATCTCGGCCGTGTAGCCGCTCTGCCACTGGTTGACGCGGTAGGCGACCGAGCACGCGGGGGCGGCGGTGGCCGGCCCGGCCACGAGGACCGCGGTGGTGCCCGCCGCGGCGAGGCAGAGCGCGGCCAGTGCGCCGGCGAACCTGTTCATGGGGTGGCTCCTCGTGGGGACGCGGACAGGGGCGTCGTGGCTTGCACCACGACGCCCCTGGGTGGTGGCCGCGTTCTGGCGAGGCGACCTGGCATGGGAGCGCTTCCAGCCGCCGGAAAGGTAACCCCGGTGTGTCGTGCTTGTAAAGAGCGACCCGGCTGCGAGCCGATCCGGTGGT
Source organism: Amycolatopsis sp. NPDC003731 (assembly GCF_053586895.1). Lineage (NCBI taxonomy): Bacteria > Bacillati > Actinomycetota > Actinomycetes > Pseudonocardiales > Pseudonocardiaceae > Amycolatopsis > Amycolatopsis sp. NPDC003731. The sequence continues at coordinate 5,070 of NZ_JBSFNC010000032.1, forward strand.
CCGTTTTCCGCAGCCGGGACGCCCGGCGTCCCCACTGAACGCTCCTGAACGGCCGAACTCGTTGGCGTGCAGTACTTGTCCCGGTCGCACTGCGCCACCGGTACCCGGCGCGGGACACCTCCGTTGGGGTGGAATCCGGAAATCCGCGCCAAGATCACGAAATGGCCCTCCCGCCCCGGAAATTGGGAGCGCTCTCAGGGCGTCTGTCGAGGCCGAACCATCGGAAACCCTTGTTGCATCTTCAACTTCTCGCGAATCACACGGTTCCCGCCCGTTGCCGACCTGAGCCCCCGAGCTGACCCTGCGGTAAGGTCGGCGCCGTGCCCCCGTACTCCGGAAATCGTTGGATGAACGATGAGTCGACAGGCCAAACCTGGGAGTAAGCCCTATCGCGCGCAACTGCGCGAGCGGCTGACCGCCTTGGGCTTCCCCGAGGAGGCGATCCCGGCCCAGGTCGCGAAGAACCTGATCGTCGAATGCCGGATCCCGCCGCGCACCGCGTGGCGGCTGGCGTCCGAGCTCTCGCTCGACGTCGCGGCGCACCAGTACAACGCCGTCACCGGAGACCCCCGCGCGGGCATGCGCGGCACGCGGATCTGGGAGTACGAGCAGTGGCCCGACCGCGGCGTCCGGCCCACCGTCGCCGCGCTGCGGGTGCTGGCCCAGGTCTACGGCACCGGCTGGAAGTGCCTGCTGGGGCTGCAGGACCTCGAGCAGCTGCCGGCCAAGGACCTCGCCGAGTACCACGCCGACCTGCAGCCCACGGTCGCGTCGCCCGAGCCCGCGGCGCCGTCGGCCCGCATCCTCACCGAGACCCGGGCCGGCACCCGCGCCGAAGCCCGGTCCGACGAGGAGCTCGGTGCCGGCGCCCTGGACGACGCCATCCTGCTCACCAAGACCAACGTGGACGACGTCCAGCTCGACGACCTGTGGTCGGACCTGGACTTCCTGGGCGGCGCCTACACCCGCACCGCGCCCGACTCGATCCTCGGCCAGCTCGCCGTGATCGAGGAGCGGACGGCGTCCCTGCTGAAGGGCAGGCAACGCCCGAAGCAGACGCAAGACCTCCTGCTCATCGGCGCGAAGACGAGCGCGATGATGGCGTGGATCGCCGGTGACCTCGGCCGCTACCGGCTCTCGCGCGAGCTGAACTCCGCCGCCTGGCTCTACACCCAGTACGCCGACGACTTCCTCGCCCGGCGCTGGGTGCGCACGTCGCAGGCGCGCGTGGCGTTCTGGGCCGGGAACGGCATCGAGTCCGCGAAACTGGCCGCCGACGGGCTCAACTACCACGCGGCCGGGCGCCTCACCGACGCCCCGCTGATCCTCGCCGAGGCGCGCGGCTGGTCGTCGGTGCAGGCCGAGCGGCAGGTGCTGGACGCGATCGCGCGCTGGACGGCCATCGAGGACCCGGACCTCGGGGCCGGCGGCGAGGACAGCTTCTTCAACATCACGAAGGACCGGCGCCACTACATGGCCGGGAACTCGCTGCTTTCGGTCGGGCAGGCCGCCGCCGCGCTGCGCGAGTTCACCACCGCCCGCGAGGCCTTCGAGAAGCTGTCGCTGGAGAACCGCTGGGAAGCCATGGATCCGATGATCCGGATCGACACCGGCCGCGCCCACCTGCAGCTCGACGACCTCGACGGCGCCGCCGCACAGGTGGAGCCGCTGCTCGACGCGGGGGTGGGCAAACAGCCGGACATGGTGCGCGCCATGCTGAAGCTGATGGCCACTGAGCTGTCCGGGCCGCGCTGGCGTTCGGCCACGACGGCCCGCAACCTCGCCGAAGCACTCCTGGACGCCCACGCCTCGGCGCGGCCGTGACCCCTGAGCAAACCCGGACGGAGGCGCCCGAAGTGGCACCGCACGATTTCTCGTGCCCGCAACTGCCGTGTGAGGAGGACCGGACGTTCGACCAGCAGCGGGACGTCGTCGTGGTGGCCGACCGCTTCGCGCAGTTCGCCCGCGACGACCGGGTGTTCACCCTGTCCGGCCTGCTGGCCTTGCTCGGCACCGGCGGTCTCACGCCGCCGGACTGCCGCTGGGTCGTCCACTTCGGCCAGGGCATCGACGCGACCGACGGTGACCTGCTCCAGGCCGCGTGCGACAAGAGCGAGGGAGCCTTGTGCCTCGCGGATCCGGAGGCGTTCCGGCTGCCGCACGAGCCGCCGATCGTCGTCCACAAGGACCGGCCGGAGAACGTGCTGCTCGCCGGCGTGCACAGCCCCGCGCCCACGCACTGCCGCGCCGAGCTGCGGATCCACCGGGACAACGAACTCGTCCTCGACCACCACACCGGCGAGCACGTGCAGGGCATCGTGATCATCGAGGCGATGCGCCAGATCTGCATCGCGCAGTTCGAGACCGCGGTCCGCCCCGGTCTCGCCCCGGCCGCGTACGCCGGGGTGTGGAAGCGGATCGACCTGTCCTTCCAGGACTTCCTGTTCCCGCTGCCGGCCACGGTCGAATCGCTGATCGTCGAAGCCGACCTCGACCGGGAGACCAACCTCAAGTTCCGCGCCACGACGTCGGTGCGCCAGCACGGCCGGACCGTGGCCACCGCCGGCATCGAGTACTCGATGATCGCGCAGGGCCGCGTCGGCACCCTCGAACGCCGCAAGGCCGACCAGGCCACCCGGGCCTACCTCGGGTGAGCCGTCACTCCGGAAGGGAAACCACTTCACGATGTCCGACCTGCAGCAGCAGGACCGCTCCGCGTCCTTCGCCCAGGGCCTGAAACTCATCCAGCAGCTCGGCGGGGCCGACCGGCCGGCCGTGCTGGACCTGTTCGAGAGCATCGGGGAGGCCGAGTTCGGCGAGCAGTGCGTGGGGTTCATCTACGGCGACGTCTACCACCGGCCTGGCCTGCCGCTGCCGGAACGGCAGCTGGCCACGGTCGCCGCGCTCACCGCGCTCGGCTACGCGGGGTCGCAGCTGCAGTTCCACGCCAAGGCCGCGCTCAACGTCGGCTGCACCCGCCGCCAGCTGATCGAGGCCGTGATCCACGTCAGCTCGTTCGCCGGGTTCCCGGCCACGCTCAACGCCCTGACGGCGCTCAAGGCGGCTTTCGAAGGGCTGCCGGAGGAGGAGCGGCAGCCCGAGGAGGCCGCCGACCTGCCCTGGGCGGGCATCGAGGACCGCTACGAGCGCGGCCTGGCGGCGATGAAGGCAGTCGACGGCGAGGCGGGGGAGCGGGTCGCCGAGGCGCTGCGGGACATCGCCCCCGACCTGGCCACCTACATCGTCGAATTCACCTTCGGCGAGATCTACTCCCGGCCGCACCTGAGCCTGCGCCACCGCGAGATCGTCACGATCGCCGCGTGCGTCGCGCTGGGCACCGCGCTGCCGCAGCTGAAGGTGCACATCCACGGGCTGCTCAACGTCGGCGGCACCGAGCAGGAGGTCGTGGAGACCGTGCTGCACCTGGCGTTCTACTGCGGTTTCCCGGCCGCGCTCAACGCCATCGCGGCCGCGCGCGAAGTGTTCGCGCAGCGGTGAGCGGCTTCGACAAGCTGCGCGTGGTCGCGCTGGACTGCGACGGCGTGCTCATCGACGACACCTACCTGGCCATGCTCGCCCGGTTCGTCACCGAGCACGGCGGGGTGTACGACGCCGCGGCCGAGCGGGACGTCATCGGGCTGCGCGACATCGTCGTCGCCGAAAAGGTGACCGCGCTCTGTGGTCTGAACCAGCCGGCCGAGGCGACGTTGAAGCAGCTGTGGGCCGCGCGGCAGGACTACCTGGCCGAGCACCCGATCCGGGTGGCCGAAGGCGCGCGGGAGTGCCTGGCGGCCCTGTCGAAGCTGCCGGTGCGGCTGGTCTGCTACGGCGGCCGCACCCGCGAGCACACCTTCGACCACCACCTCGGCGACTTCGTGGACCTGCTGGATCCCGAGGTGCCCTACGTGAGCATCAACGAGCACCGGCCGGGCGTCGACCACATCACGCGGACCGTGCTCGGCGTCGGGTTCGACGAGATCGTCTTCGTCGACGACGTCAGCCGGGTGGCCGAGGACGCCCGCGCGCACGGCGCCGGGTTCGTGGGGTTCCCGTCGAGCCCCGCCCACGCGCGGCAGCGGGAGTTCATGGCCTCGTACGGCGTCCGCCACTTCGCCACGTCGCTCACCGAACTGACCCCGGAACTGCTGGCCATCGTCGACGGCGAGCTCGCGGCTTCGACACACTGGCCTCGTCGATGAGTGTTGCCGACCCCTTGGAGCCGCTGTGAAGTTCTTTTCCCTGCCCCGTCCCGGTGCCGGGCTCGTCCTCGGCGAGCGTGACGTGCCCGAACCCGGTCCCGGGCAGGTCCTGGTCCGCCTGCGCGGGTGGGCGCTGAACGCCCGTGACCTGATGATCCTCAAGGGGTTCTACCCGAAGCCGGTGAAGCCGGACGTGATCCCGCTGTCCGACGGCGCGGGCGAGGTCGTCGCGGTCGGGGCCGGGGTGCGGGCCTGGACCGCGGGTGACCGGGTGGCGGCGACGTACTTCCCGGACTGGCTGGCCGGGCCCGGCACGCCGGAGAAGACCGCGGACGACCTGGGCGGCACGCTCGACGGCGTGCTCGCGGAGTACGCCGTCTTCGCCGAGGACGCCCTGGTGGCCGTGCCCGCGCACCTGGACTACGCGGAAGCCGCCACGCTGCCCAGCGCCGGCGTGACGGCGTGGCGGGCGGTCGTCGAGGAAGGCCGGCTGACGCCGGGGCAGACCGTGCTCACCCTGGGCAGCGGCGGGCTGTCGACGTTCGCGCTGCAGTTCGCCGCGCTCGGCGGCGCCCACGTCGTCTCGACGTCGAGCTCGGACGAGAAGCTGGAGCGGCTGCGCGCGCTCGGTGCGGCGGAGACGCTCAACCACGCGACCACCCCGGAGTGGGGTGCCGCGGTGGCGGAGCTGACCGGCGGCGGCGTCGACCACGTCGTCGACGTGGGCGGCGGCGGCACGATCGGCCAGTCGATGCTCGCCGCGCGGTACGGCGGCCACATCAGCGTCGCCGGCGTCCTGACCCACGAGGGTGGCGCGGACCCGATCCTGGTGCTGGTCAAGCAGCTGACCCTGCGCGGCCTCACCAACGCCTCCCGCGAGACGTTCCGGGCGATGAACACCGCGATCGAGCGGACCGGTCTGCGGCCGGTCGTCGACCGCCGGTTCGCCTTCGACGAGGTGGCCGAGGCGCTCAAGCACCTGGAGTCCGGGACCCACCTCGGGAAGGTCGTGCTGGAGAGCGCCTGAGCCGCCGCTGCCCGCCGGGTAAGTTTTGCCGGCCCGGGTGGGTATTTTCGGTACCCGTGAGCCCTGTTTTCGCAGGTCAGCGAGGTTGTGGGGGAGTGAAAAAGTCCCCTTTGGGCAGGAATGGCGGTGGCCATCGGCACCAGGAAGAGTGGACATCACCGGGGACGCCACCCGAGCAGGCTGCGGCTGCTCGGGCGGTAGACCCCGGGACTGGGGGCGCGGGGAGGGGGTTTCAACCGCCTGGGGGTGGGTTGAAACCCCCTTCGCCCGCGCGACGGAAGGTCGCGAATGACTCATTCGGGACCTCCGAGGTCCCGAATGAGTCATTCGCGGCACCGGCTCAGGACGTCGTGCAGGACCGGCCGTTGAGCGAAATCGCGCCCGGCCGGGAGTTCACCATCCCCGAACTCCCGGTGAAGCCGAACTCCGCGCTCCCACCCGGCGGGATGGTCTTGTTCCAGCCCGCGTCCAGGGCCGTCACCGCCGCGCCGGCCTGGGTGACCTGCGCGTTCCACGCCTGGGTCACCCGCTGGCCGTCGGCGAACGTCCACGTCGCCGTCCAGCCCGTCACCGCCGCGGTGCCGGTGTTGCCCAGCTTCACCGAAGCCTGGAAGCCGCCCTGCCACTGGCTGGTGACCGTGTAGGCCGCCGTGCAGGAACCCGACGGCACCGGAGTCGTGGTCGTCGTCGGAGTCGTGGTCGTGGTGGGGGTGGTCGTCGTCGGCGTGGTGCTCGTCGGAGGCGGCGGCTCGCTGCCGCCGGACTCGCCGATGATCACGCCGCGGCCGTTCGTGCCCACGTACACCCGGCCGTACACCCGCGGGTCGCCGGTCAGCGCCGCCCCGATGTTGCCGTACTGGTGCTGGTCGTCGTTGATCCGCGTCCACGACCCTCCGGCGTCGTCCGAGCGGAAGATCCCGCGCACCCCGCCGATTTCGGCGATCGTGTACAACGTCGCATACGTCCGGCCGGGAGCGGCCTTGCCGAACCCGATGTTGTCGGCTTCGGTGACGTTCGCCAGTTTCGTGAAGGACGCTCCGGAGTCGGTCGAGTGCCACAGGCCGTACGCCGTACCGGAGCCGCCGGCCAGCCAGACGTCCCCGGCCACGCCCGGCATCGCCTTGAAGTGGGCGGAGCCGGACGGCAGCCCGGTGGCCGCGGTCGCGGTGAACTTCGCGCCGCCGTCGGTGCTGACGTAGAACTTGCCCGCCGCGAACCCGTAGAACCGCTTCGGGTCGACCCGGTCCGACTCGACCACCGCGCCCGCCGGGATGCCCGCCGACGCCGTCCACGACGAGCCGAAGCCCACCGAGTAGCTGACGTTCGCGCCGTCCGGGCTCCAGACGAACCGGCTGCCGTCGGCGGCCGCGGCCACCGTGCCGCCGCCGGCGTTGCCGCCCGGCTCGGCGCCCTGGAACCAGTTCTTGCCGCCGTCGGTGGAGAAGGCGATCCGGTTGTCGTTCGGCCGCGCGGACCGGTCGAGCGTGCCGGCCCGCACGATCGTCGCCGGCGACAGCTCGGCGTAGTCGAGGCTGGTGGTCGTGGTGAACACCGGCTGCGTGTACATGGTGGCCGGGACGGCGTCGAGGCTGTCGTGCCGGAACCCGCCGATGTCGCCGAGGCCCGAGAGCAGCGGAGCGCCCGAGGGCGGGCTGATCAGGTCGAGCACCGCGGTCTCCTCGAGCCCGCCGACGACCGGCTTCAGGGTGATCTTCCCGCCGCTGTCCCACTTCGTCAGGTCGGACGTGCCGTAGATGGTCGCGCCGGTGCCGTACAGCAGGTGGTTCGAGTCGAAGGGGTCGATCTCCACCGACTCGGTCATCCAGCCGAGCTTCGGCGAGGGCACCGGGGGAGCGGGCTGGGTGCCGAAGGTCAGCCACGGCACCGAGGAGATGTCCTGCGTGTAGCGCAGCGACCGGTCCGGGTAGCTGGAGAAGTCCCAGATCCGGGTCCAGGTGGCCCCGCCGTCGGTGCTGCGGAAGAAGATGACGTCCGGCCACCACGACACCTGCGTGGCGACCATCAGCGTGTTCGGGTGCTGCCGGTCGATCGTCAGCCCGCTGTAGCCGAAGTAGTCGTCGCTGCTGTCGGAGGGGATCGGGCTGATCCGCGTCCAGGTGCCGGTCTTCGTGGCGTACTTCCAGACGTCGCCCTTCGCGCCGTCGTAGGGGCCGCCGGTGTCGCTGGTCGCCAGGTAGAGGTAGCCGCCGACCGGGTCGAGGACGCCCTTGTGCGCCAGGAACCCGGTGGGCTGGCCGGCCAGCCGCGCCCACGTCGTGCCGCCGTCGGTGCTGCGGTAGACGGTGTTCTGCTTGTCGGCCACCCCGGCGTAGATCGTCTGCGTGGTGCTGCCGCGGGTGCCGGTCGCCGGGTCGAACGTCACCCAGGTGACGCCTTCGATGTCGCTGGAGTACCCGGTGGTGTCGCTCGGGTCGGGCGCGTAGTTGCCGGGGTTGGGGAAGCTGGTCACCTTCGCCCAGGTGACACCGGAGTCGGTGCTGCGCCAGAGCCCGTTGCCGCTCGGCGCGCCGAGGTAGAGGACGCTGTTGCGGTTGGGGTCGATCGCGAGCCGCTCGCCCATGCCGCGGCCGGGCATGTTGCCGCCGAGCTTGAACGGCAGCGCGGATGCCTGCCAGGTGGCGCCGCGGTCGGCCGAACGGAGGATCGCGCCGGTGTTCGGGTCCCAGCTGTTGGTGTACATCCCGGCGGCGACGTAGACCCGGTTCGGGTCGACGGAGTCGGTGGCCAGGCTGACGACGCCGTTGTGGCCCCAGTCGGTCCAGCCGACCGAGTCCAGCAGCGGGAGCCAGCGGCCGGTGGCGGTGTTCCACCGGTACGCCCCGCCGATGTCGGTGCGGGCGTAGACCAGCCCGGGTTCGGTCTGGTTGAAGACGATGCCGGGGACGAACCCGCCGCCGGCGATTTCGGCGTTGCGCCACGTGGTGGCCGCCGGTGCGGCCGGGGAGGCCGGCGCGCCGACGGTGACCGCGACGGCGACCGGCACGAGCACGGCGAGCGCGCCGGCGAGCAGCCGTCTCGCCGAGCGGAACCTGGACGGGGAATGCGTTGCTGGCACGACGTTGTGCACTGTGGCCTCCACACTCTGGGAGCGCTTCCAGAGGGACGGTAAACCAGCGTTCGGAGCGTTGTAAAGCGTTCGACGATTTCGGCGATCGACACCGTCCACAGTGGATTTCCCGGCAGGCGGCGCCGGATATGCCGGAATCACATACGTGAACGTCGATCAGGTTTCTGAATTGTTATCACGGATCTTCTTGCCCGCCATTTTCCGGCGTGTGAGTGTGGTGGCCGCTGGCTGGACTGGACCTACGAAAGAGGCGACCCGGCAATGACGCAAGCAGCCCCGGCGCGGCACATCGGGCGGACCACGTTGTACTTCTTCGGCGCGCTCGGCGGCATCCTGTTCGGTTACGACCTCGGCGTCATTTCCGGGGTGCTCCCGTTCATCGGGAAACTGTGGGCACTGACCAGCTGGGACAAGGGCGTGATCACCGCCAGCCTGTCGGTCGGCGCGATCGTCGGCGCGCTGTTGTCCAGCCGCACCAACGAAGCCCTCGGCCGGCGCCGCACGATCATGGTCGCCGCGGGCATCGTCATCGTCGGCACGCTGGCGGCCAGCTTCTCGCCGACGTTCGTGCTGCTGGTGCTCTCGCGGCTGGTCATCGGGCTGGGCATCGGCCTTTCGTCGTCGACCGTCCCGACGTACCTGTCCGAACTGGCGCCGGCGAAGTGGCGGGGCGCGATGGGCGCGCTCAACCAGATCTTCATCGTGCTGGGCATCCTGATCGCGTTCCTGGTCAGCTACTGGCTCGGCCCGATCTCGGCGTGGCGCTGGATGTTCGCCGGTGCGATCGTGCCCGCGGTGGTCCTGCTCGTCGGGCTGGTGTTCCTGCCGGAGACGCCGCGCTGGCTGGTCAAGAACGGCCAGGAGGACGAGGCCCGGCGGGTGCTGGCCAGTGCGCACGGCAACGCGGTGAACCTCGACGAGGAGATCGCGACCATCCACGAGGTGATCCGGCTCGACACCGAGGAGAAGCCGCGGATCCGCGACCTGTTCTCCGGGTTCGTCCGGCCGATGCTCGTGGTGGCCCTGCTGCTCGCGATCGGCCAGCAGTTCAGCGGGGTCAACGCCATCAACGCGTACTTCCCGACGATGCTCATCGGCCTCGGGTTCGCGACGCAGGCCGCGCTGCTGTCCGGCGTGCTGCTCGGCGTCACGAAGTTCCTGTTCACCGCGTGGGTCGTGTTCGTGGTGGACCGCTGGGGCCGCAAGCCGCTGCTGCTCATCGGCAACGTCATCATGGTGCTGACCCTGGTGGGGGCCGGCCTGGTGGTGCTGAACGTCCACGACACCGGCACGCGCGGCCTGCTGATGCTGGTGATGATGGTGCTCTACCTGGTCGGCTACGAGCTCGGCTGGGGCGCGGTCGTCTGGGTGATGATGTCCGAGGTGTTCCCGCTGAAGTACCGGGCCACGGGCATGGGTGTCAGCAGCGTGGTCCTCTGGGCGGCGACGGGCATCGTGAGCGCGGTGTTCCCGATCATCTCCGACCCGAAGTCCCTCGGCATCGGCGGTTCGATGTTCCTCTTCGCCGGGGTGAACGTGGTGCTGTTCGTGCTGACCAAGTGGCTGGTGCCGGAGACGAAGGGCCGCACGCTGGAGCAGATCGAGCTCGACCTGCGGGCGCGCCAGGGCGTCGCGGCCAAGAGCTGACCCCCGGGTGGCCCAACCCGGTGCCGCGAATGACTCATTCGGGACGTCGGAGGTCCCGAATGAGTCATTCGCGACGCTGGTGCTGGTGGCGGCTGAGCGGAACTCGCGCGCTCCAGCGCGGGAGTGGCGTGATCGGGACCGGACGTCGCCGAGGTCGGCGGCGGCCCCCAGCCCGCCGCCGACCTAGCCTCATCCCGGCCCCGGCCCCGGCCCCGGCCCCGGCCCCGGCCCCGGCCTCACGAAACGCAGAACTCGTTCCCCTCCGGGTCGGCCATCGTCACCCAGCTGTGTGGCCCCTGCCGCCCCCGCCACAGGAACTCCGCGCCGCGTGCCTTCAGCTTCTCGACCGATCCCTCGACGTTGTCCGCGCCCACCCACACGTCCAGGTGGAGGCGGTTCTTCACCGTCTTGGCCTCCGGGACCTCCTGGAACAGGATCCGCCGTGGCGGGCCCTCCGGTGGTGAGTCCGGGTGCCGGATGCCCGCTCCCGCTTTCCACACCAGCGAGCCCCGGTACGTCCGGGTTTCCTCCTCCGTCGCGTACCCCTTCGCGATCATCTCGCGGACGAAGTCCGCGTCCGTCGGTTCCACGGACCAGCCGAGCGTCTCGGCCCACCAGTCGGCGAGCGCGTGCGGGTCGGCCGAATCCACCACTACCTGGAAGTCATGCGCCATACCGGCACGTTAACGACCGAGTCCGACATTTTCCGGAGCATCGGGTCCTCGGGGACGACCGTGAAGCGCCACTTGTCCACGCCGCCGCCCATGATCTCGGCGTACCGGCGGGCCCCGTCCGCGTTGGCGAACCGGACCTGCTGGCCGTTCGTCAGGTGGGTGATCTTGACCGCCACGACTACCTCCCGAAGTTGGTGGGCCGGCCCTCGGAGCTTCCCCCTCCGGGACCGGCAAGGCACAGTAGAACACATGTTCGACCGCCCGCGCCACTCTCTCCCTCAACTAGGGGACCAACGGGCAAAAGGCCAGGTCAGAGCGGGCGAACCATGGCCATCCGCGGCCAGGCGTCGAGGCCGCGGGCGATCTCGGCCCGGCGGATCGAGCGCAGTCCGTCGCCGATTTCCGCCTCCGGGACGGCCCGGAACCCCAGCCGTTCGTAGTACGGCGCGTTCCACGGCACGGTTTCGAACGTCGTGAGCGTCAACGCCGGCAATCCGCGCGCACGGGCCCACTCCGCCAGCGTCTCGATCAGCGCGCGGCCGATTCCCCGCCGCGCGTGCGACGGCCGGACCGACACCTGCTCGATGTGCGCGCACCCGTCGACGACCTCGGCGATCAGGTAGGCCACCGGCCGGTCGGCGGAGTCGGCGCTCACCCAAGCGCGGCCCGCCGCTTGGAAAACCGCCAGCGACTCCACCGAACCCGGGTCGTCGTCGGCGATCGCCGCCATGTCGACGTCGCGGAACAGTGCACCCGCCTCGCGCTCGACGTCGATGAGCGCGGGCAGGTCGTCGGGACGCGCGAGCCGGATCACCCGGGCAGTTCTACGCGCCCGCGCGGATTTCTCACAGCGAATAAGACGCGATCGCCCGCTGGATGCGGATCGCGTACTCCTGCAGGGCGGTGATCGCCGCCTGCCGGGCCTCTTCGGTGATCCGGGCGGCCGGGCCGGCCAGGCTCAGCACGGTGGGCCGCCTGCCGATCGTCTGCACCGGCACCGAACAGGCCCAGACACCCTCGTCGAGCTCGCCGGAGCTGACCGCGTACCGGTTCTCCAGCGCCTGCTTCAGCTCGTCGCGCACGGCCGCGCCGCGCTGCGCGACGATCGACGCCCACCGCTGGTCACGCTCGATCTCCGGCAGCAGCGCGAGCAGCATCTTGCCGGACGCGCCGACGCCGAGCGGCAGCGAATGGCCCGGCTCGAACGTGAACCGCATGGCGCGGTCGCACTCGACGCGGTCCGCGCACACGGCGGCGTCGCCGAACCGCTGGAACAGCATCACCGTCTCGCCGAGCTCCCGCGCGGCCTCCTCCATGGCCGGCCGCGCCAGCTGCACCATGTCGTTGGCGAGCTGGGCGGCCCGCGCCAGCGGCATCACCTGGCTCGTCAGGTGGTAGTGGCCGGCCCGGCCCTCCTCGAGCAGCTGCAGCTCCTTGAGCAGGGCCACGTACCGGTAGGTCGTCGCCACCGGGGTGCCGATCGTCGCGGCCAGCTCGGCGACGCTCGCCTCCCACCGGCGCTCCGAAAAGGCCAGCAGCAACTGGAGGACCTTGCGGGAACTGCTGGCACCGGGGGTGCGCCGGGGGGAAGTGGTGGCGGAACCGTCGACGGTACTGACGGCAGGCGTCATCGTGACCTCTCGGTGAGACAAAAACGACCTTCGCTATCACACGGGGTGAATAAATTAGCACGTAGTGTGAAAGGAAGGCCAGCAATGGCCCGGAATAGGGCCATCGCCGGCGCACCGGACGTCACATGGTGAGAAACTCGCCCGGTTTCGTCACCACGGGTGACTCCACGTACAGGCCGCGGTACTCGTCCTGGATCCCCGAGTTGTGCACCTGCAGCGCGAGCGGGCCGACGCGCCCGGCCGTCTTGTCGGTGAACTGCAGCACTTCCACGCCCTTGCAGGTGATCGCCGTGCCGGTGAGCGGGCAGCAGGCCATCCGCGCGACCCCGGTGGCGGCGTCGCCGATCAGCTCGCACTGTGCCCACTTCTTGATGTCGATGCTGGTGTGCGGCAGTTGCCGGAACAGTTTCCCGCCGCCGTTGTTGTGCCCCGGCCGGTAGTCCCAATGTCCCCCGTTCGGCGGTTGGAACTGGATGGCGCTCAGTGCGTCGCGGATCGGATCGGTGGTGCCCCAGATCAGCACGGTCGGTTTGTGGTTGCCCTTGACCTGCCGCACATTGAATATCCACCGAAACGTGCCGACCTGCTGTTTGTTGTAGTACAACCAGCCGCGCGCGGTGCCATTGCCGTGGATGACGCCGTTTTTCGCCGACCAGAGCCCGGCTTTCGACGACGTCCACGCGCTCAGGTCGGTTCCGTCGAACATCGAGACCAGATTCGGGTCACCATAAGGGTTTTCGGCCGCCGCGGCCGGCGCCGGGACCGAAGCCGCGACGATCCCCGCGGCCACCACACCGAGAAGCTTCCGGAACATCCTGCCGTCCTCTCGTCGAACGCGAATCGAGGGTTCGGACGGCGGATTTTCACGTTAGGAGCGGCCCGGGCCGGGCGTCAACCGCGGTCCCGGTCACCGGTGAGGAACGGCGTCAGCAGGCCGGGGACGGCCCGGTCGGCGAGCGCCAGCCCGTCGGCCTCGCCGACGTCGAGCACCTGGTACCTGCCCTTGCCCGCGGCGACCGGCGCGATCAGCGTGACCAGCCCGGCCCGGCGCTGGAAGTACGAGCGTTCGACGACGATCCCGGTCATCCCGTCGCAGCGGACGGCGGCCGTGCCGCGGTCCAGCGAACCCGACCGCGTCACGAGGTACCGGCCGGTGAGGGCGTGGCCGAGGCCGCGGTAGCGGTCCCAGCCGACGAGCGCGGCGACCGGCACCAGCACCAGCGCGACCTGCCACGGCCAATCCGGCAGCGCGCCGAGCCACGCCAGGCCGTAGAGCGCCGCGGCGAGCAGCAGCACGCTCAGCACGGCCCGGGACAGCCGCCGGTACAGCGCCCGGCGGGGGTGGCGCACCAGCGGCGTCGCGGCCGGGTCCTCGCCCAGCACCCGGGCGACGACCTCGTGCGCGCGGGCCAGCGGCGCCGGCGGCAGCAGCAGGCTGCCGCCCTTGTCCGCGCTCTTGCCCTCCCGCAGGCCGGCGGCGATGGCGACGCAGCGGGCACCGCCGGCCAGCCGCAGCGGCAGCGGCTCGCGGATTTCGGCGCCGCGCAGGCGGTCCTCCTCGATCGACACCGACCGCGTGGTGATCAGCCCGCGCCGGATGTGCAGCGTGCCGGCGGGCTCGCGGGTGAGCCGGAAGTTCCAGAACGAGAGGACGTACCCGCCGACGGACAGCAGCGAGACGAGCACCAGCAGCCCGGCGGCGGCGAGCACCAGGCTCAGCCACACCGGGGTGTCGGCGAAGTGCCCGACGACGGCCTGCACCAGCGAAAACTGGATCGGGTCGAAGTGCAGTTCGTGCGCGAAGTGGTAGACCGTGCCGACCGCCGCACCGACCACGGCCAGCCCGGACAGCGTGAAGGGCGCGTACCGCAGCCACCGCTTGTCGACCGCGGCGATCAGCTGCTCCGGCGGCGCGGCGGCCTCTTCGGAGACGGCTTCGGCCTTGCGGTGCAGCAGGAGCGTCCGCAGCCGCTGGGCCTCGGCGATGGTGACGGCGTCGAGGACGAGCTCGTCCTTGCCCGGTCCCTTGCCGTGCGAGTGCCGCCCGGTGCCGATCCGCGCGGCGGCCAGCGAGAACAGCCGGTGCTTCGGTTCCGAGGTGACGTCGACCGTGCGGATCCGGTCGCGCGGGATGGCCCGGTGCTTGCGCTGCAGCAGCCCGGTGCGCCACTCGACCTGCGCCTCGGTGATCCGGTAGCGGGAGGTCAGCACGTGCGAGACGCCGGTGAACACGGCGATCGCGGTGAACACGAGACCGATCCACTGCCACGGTTCGCCGTGGCCGAACAGCAGCGCGCCCAGCAGCACCGGCAGCGACTTCACCAGGTCCAGCACCGGGCGGATGAGCAGCATGCGCCGGTCGAGGTGGTGCCACGGCGCGTCCTGCGTGCCCTCGGCGGGCGGGGTGAGCACTTCGGCGGTGCTTTCTGCCGCCTCCGCGGGGAAGAGTGCGTCGGCGGGGCTCACGTCGCATCGCCCCGGACGGCCTGGGTCGTCTTCGTGAGCTCGTCGGCCAGGGCGAGCGCGCGGTCGTGCGCCAGGCCCGAGATCCGCAGCGGGCCCGCCGCGGACGCCGTCGTCACGGTGATCTTCGCCAGTCCGAACAGCTGCTCGAAGGGGTCGCGCTCGATGTCGACGGTCTGGATCCGCGAAACCGGCGCGATCCGCCACTCCTGCTTCAGCCAGCCCGCCTGGGTGTAGACGGCCTCGTCGGTGACCTCCCAGCGGTGCACCCGGTAGCGCCACTGCGGCATCACGATCAGGTGCAGCGGGCCGAGCACGCAGGAGAGCACCAGGGTCACGGTCAGGAACGACGGCGCGTCGTCGCTGGTCACGACGATGAGCGTCTGCACCCCGACCAGGATGATCCACAGGATCGACGCGGTCACCGTCCAGTAGCCGATGGCCCGGCGGCTGACCCGGTGCGCCGGCGGCCGCAGCCGCAGCGCCGTGTTCGTGGTGTGTTCGCTCACGGGTCAAGCGTGCCCGATCGGTGCCTTGCGCGCCCACGACAGTTGTCACGATGGCGATCCGAACCGGCCTCGATCGCGTGGCGTTACGATCGGCGACACCGTCGGCGGAATGGAATCCCACCCGGGGTGTGTTGTGCTTGACGGATTGGTATAGCGGCGAGCAGGAGGATCAGGTGGGACTCGATCCCGACGACCTGTACGAGGTGGACTCGGACGTCCCCGACCTGACCGGGGCGGTGCTGCTGCACCACTTCGAAGGGTTCATGGACGCCGGCTCGGCGGGCCGTCTGCTGGCGGAGCACCTCCTGGGCGGCGAGCACCGGGTGGTCGCCCGTTTCGACGTCGACCGGCTCATCGACTACCGCTCGCGGCGGCCGACGATGACCTACGCGGTCGACCACTGGGAGGACTACGACGCGCCCGAGCTGGTGGTGCACCTGCTGCACGACGCCGACGGCACGCCGTTCCTGCTGCTGTCCGGCCCGGAGCCGGACCACGACTGGGAGCGGTTCAGCGCGGCGGTCCGGAACCTGGTCGAGCGCTGGGGCGTCCGGCTGACCGCCGGCTTCCACGGCATCCCGATGGGCGCGCCGCACACCCGCCCGCTCGGCGTCACCGCGCACGCGACCCGCAAGGACCTGGTCGTCGACAACCAGCAGCTGCCGAACCGGCTGCAGGTGCCGGGCAGCCTCGCCGCGCTGCTGGAGTACCGGCTCGGCGAGTGGGGCCACGACGCCATGGGCTTCGCCGCGCACGTGCCGCACTACCTGGCGCAGTCGACGTACCCGGCGGCGTCGCTGATCGTGCTCGACGCGCTGAGCCGGGCGACCGGGCTGAGCCTGCCCGAGGGCGAGCTGCGCGCGGCCGCGGACCTGGCGGACGCCGAGATCAACCGGCAGGTCGCGGAGTCCGACGAGATCGCCGACGTCGTCCGCGCCCTCGAGCGGCAGTACGACACGTTCATCGAGGCGTCCGACCGCGGCAGCCTGCTGGCGGAGTCGGTCGAGCACATGCCGACGGCGGAAGAGCTCGGTTCGCAGTTCGAAAGGTTCCTCGCGGAGCAGAACGGCGGCGACGGCCCCGAGCGCGGATGACGCGATACGACGAGATCGGCGTCGGTTACGCACGCGGCCGGCGGACGGACCCGCGCTGGCTCTCGCCGGTGCTGTCGGCGCTGGGTCCCGCGGCTTCGGTGCTGGACGTCGGCTCGGGGACGGGCTCGTACGAACCGCCTTCACGGCACGTCGTGGCGGTCGAGCCGTCGGCGGAGATGATCCGGCAGCGCGCGGCGGGGGCGGCGCCGGTGGTCCGCGCGGTCGCGGAGGCGCTGCCCTTCGCGCCGGGCACGTTCGACGCGGCGCTGGCGGTGCTGACGGTGCACCACTGGCCGGATTGGCGCGCGGGGTTGCGCGAGCTGCGCCGGGTCGCGGCACGGCAGGTCGTCCTGGCGTACGACACGGCGTTGCACAGCGAGTTCTGGTTCGTGCGGGAGTACGTGCCGGAGGTCGCCGCGCTGGAGGCGTCCCGGCCTTCGGCGCCGGAGATCGCGGACTTCCTCGGGGCGTCGGCGGTGGTGCCGTTGCCGGTGCCGTGGGACTTCACGGACGGAGTGTTCCCGGCGTACTGGCGCCGGCCGGAGGCGTACCTGGACCCGGGGGTGCGCCAGTCGTGCTCGGCCCTGGCCCAGACCTCGCCGGCGGCGGTTTCGCGGGGGATCGCGCGGTTGCGGGAGGACCTGGAGTCGGGGCGGTGGCACGCGGACCACGCGGACCTGCTCGATCTGCCGGAGTGGGACGCGGGTTTCCGGCTGATCGTGGCCTAGCTCGGCTCACCACTCCCGGCGGGCCAGCTTGCCGACGGCTTCGGCGGTTTGCCGGAAGCCGGCCTCGCCGAGTACCGCGCGCAGCTGCGCGTTGAATTCCTCGATCTCCGGCGCGACGCGGACCAGCGCGTCCTCGCCGGCGGCGGTCAGCTCCAGGACGACCGCGCGGTGCTCGTGCGGATGGGTGTTCTTGCCGACGAGGCCGGCGTCCACCAGCCGGGTCACCATGGCGGTCACGGCCGATTCGCGCTGACCGAGCCGCGCGGCGAGCTCTCGCTGGGTCAGGCCGCCTTCGCGCACGGCGAACAGGGCGCCGAGCTGGGCGGTGGTGATCCCGGCGGCGGCCAGGCAGCGCCGGTCGGCGGCCACGCGGAGCCGGTGGGCGGCTTGCTGGAGGAGGAAGAACAGGCGCTGGTCGGGTTCGGGCACGCCCTCGATCTTGACAGTGTCCGCTCGGCCGCGCCATTCTCACTTCACTAGTGAAGTGAGGGGTGACATGCTGGATCTCGAAGCGGCTCGGGCGGGATTGGCCGGGCAGCCGTTCAGCCGCCTGCTCGGCGCGCGGCTCACCGAGTTCGGCGACGGCGCGGCCACGCTGGAGCTGGAGGTGCGCGAGGAGCTGAAGCAGCAGAACGGGTTCCTCCACGGTGGCGTGCTGGCGTATGCCGCCGACAACGCGTTGACGTTCGCTGCCGGAACCGTCCTGGGGCCCGCGTTGCTGACGGCCGGGTTCACGATCGATTACCTGCGACCGGCGGTGGGGGCGATGTTGCGGGCCCGCGCTGTCGTGCTGCGAGCGGGGCGATCGGCAGCCACCTGCCGGTGTGATCTGTACACAGTGGACGAAGGTCGGGAGCCCGTGCTGTGCGCCGCTGCGCAAGGAAGCGCCCGGGTGGTGCACGACTGATCAGTGGCTGGTCACGGTGTTTCGCTGAGCACCGGCCCTGCCAGCTTCCGGCCTTAGCCGTGGCAGCCTTCTTCGTTCAGCGGCCCGAACGAAGGCAGCACCAGCCCGCACAGGTACCCGTCGATCCACCGCCCGTTCCCCGCGAGGTTCGTCCCCAGCCGCACGAACGGCGCGAACCCCCGGATCCCCGCGGCCAGCGCGTCCTGGTTGCGCTGCAGCATCGACGTGAGCTGGTCCAGCTGGGTCAGCAACGGCTCGACCGGCGACTCCCCGATGAGCCCCGACAACTCCGACGACAACCGCCGCGAGCCGTCGAGCAACCGGCTGATCGCCGCCTCGCGGTTGCTCACCGAGGCGAGCAGTTCGTTGCCGTCCTCCAGGAGCCGGCGCACCGCCGCGTCGCGGTCGACGAGCGTCTGCGAAATCACGCGCGTGTTGCCCAGCAACGCAGTCAGCTGCCTATCGCGCGAGGCGAGCGAGTCCGAAAGCCGGGATAGCCCGGTGAGGGCGGCGCGGACGCTCTGCGGCGTGTTCGCCAGTGTCGACGAAAGCGTGTCGAAGCTGCGAGCCAGCCGCGCGGTGTCGATCCGGTCCACTGTGGACGACAGTTCCCCGAACGCCGCCAGGATGTCGTACGGCACCGTCGTGCGCGACCGCGGGATCGGCGACCCCGGGTCGAGCGTGCCCTCGCCCTGCGGATCGAGCGCGAGGTACTTCTGGCCCAGCACCGTCTTCAGCCGGATCGCCGCGCCCGTCGCGTCGCCGAGCCAAGCTCCCTTGGCCCGGAACGAAACCAGCACGTGGTCGCCGCGCAGGCGCACGTCCGACACGCGCCCCACCTCGACGCCGGCGATGCGGACGTCGTTGCCGGCGCTCAGCCCGGCCGCTTCGGTGAACTCGGCCGCGTAGGTCGTCCCGTCGCCGAGCACCGGCAGCGACCGCGCGTTCAGCGCCGTCACCACGCCCAAGGCCAGCACGGCCAGGCCCGCGACGGCCGTCCTGACCGGATTTGACATGGCGTCAAGAGTGACCCACCTCACGCCGGGTCGCCAGCCGAGTCCCCCGATGAGAGGAATCGGGGTATTCGCGGTACTCCAGCGCGTTGGCCGCGCGGTCGGTCATCCAGGCGAAGATGCCGCCGAACAGCCGGGTGCTCAGCATCCGGTAGGCGCGGTTGCGGCTGCGGATCTTCGCGGCCGTGCGCGGCGCGAGGAAGTTGCCGGACCCCTTGCCGTTCTTCTGCCCGACCGCGGCCGGCTTGCGCAGCCGCCGCTCGTACTTCGCGAACGCCGTCACGTGGTCGCCGCCCGCCGCCGCGAGCTCGCCCGCCAGCACCTGGGCGCCCATCATCGCCAGCCCCGTGCCGGACCCGCCCGGCCCGGCGCACCAGGCGGCGTCGCCGAGGAGCACCACGCGCCCCTTCGACCAGCGGTCGAGGTGGATCTGGCTGATCGAGTCGACGTACAGGTCGTCGGCCGCGGGCAGCGCTTCGAGCAGCTTCGGCGTCTCCCAGCCGGTGTCCGCGAACAGCTGCGCGAGCAGCGCACCCTGCTCGGCGGTTGTGCGGCGGTGGAACTCGACGCCGTCCGCCGCGAACACCAGGCCGACGTGCAGCCGGTCCGGCAACCGGTGGCTGCTCACCATCAGGCCGCGGCCGGGCTCGTTGTACAGGACGCTGGTGTGGTCGAGCCCCAGGTGGTTGGGCGCGGTGAACCCGGCGATGCCGAAGCCGAGGTCGCGCCGGAAGTCCGGTTCCGGCCCGAAGGCGGCGGCCCG
Organism: Amycolatopsis sp. NPDC003731; assembly: GCF_053586895.1. Lineage (NCBI taxonomy): Bacteria > Bacillati > Actinomycetota > Actinomycetes > Pseudonocardiales > Pseudonocardiaceae > Amycolatopsis > Amycolatopsis sp. NPDC003731. Next base: position 24,813 of record NZ_JBSFNC010000032.1, read on the forward strand.
GACGCCGGAGTGCACGCCGTCGGCCCCGACGACCAGGTGGAACGTCCGCGGTGCGCAGTGGCGGAAGGTGACTTCGACGCCGTCCGTCGTCTCGGTGAGGCTCGTGACGCGGTCGCCGAAGACGTACTCGGTGTGGTCCGCGGTGTGCTCGTACAGGATCCGCGCGAGGTCGCCGCGCAGGATCTCGACCTCGCCGCTCCAGGCGGCGCCGGGCACGGTCAGCGCGGGACGGCCGTCGAGGCCGAGCACGGTCTGGTCGCCCATCGCCGTCTCGTACCGGCGGACCTCGTCGAGCACCCCCATCGCGGCCAGCAGTTTCACCTGCTCGCCGCGGAAGTCGACGGCCTGGCCGCCGGGCCGCGGGGCGGGCGCGGACTCGACGACGGTGACGCGGTAGCCGGCGCGGTGCAGCCAGTGGGCGGCGGACGGGCCGGCGATGCCGGCCCCGGAAACGAGCACGGTCCTGGTGGTCATCGGGGGGTTCCTCTCGGGTCGGTGGCTGCCGGCACCGAGACTGCGGGCGACCGCTTACCGTCTTCGCACGATCCGCTGACAAGCCGCGCGGAAACATGGTGCGCGGCGATTTCCGCGGTGAGAATTTCCGCCGTGCTGTCACCCGTTGGGGATTGGCTGTCCTCCTTTCGCGACGCCCAGGATGAGATGCCATCAGGGTGCGCATAAGGTGCTAGCACGCACGCGGCCGCTCGTGCCAATGCAGATGCGTTGGCACGTGCATGTAACAGCGCTGTGTGTTGAGCCGACCAACGTGAGGACGTGTCAATGCGAAACTCGGGTAGTCGTCCGAAACATGGCCACTATGCCGAGTTGACTGGCATAGTGGCCATGCACCCAAGGGGGGACTACTACCTCGTTAGTGGCTTCGGGAGCCGCTCTGAGATGGAATACTTGCGAGGGGTGCGACGGTCGGCGGATGTCAACACCGTATTCGGCGGTGTCGGGTCTTCCGGCCGGGGAGCGAGCTGATGAGCGCTGACGGGAGACGGGACGCCGTGCTGGCCACCGGCAGTTTCGGCGGTAGCTCCGGCGCTACGCGCTTCACAGCCGACCACGTCGATTTGGCGGTGCGTTGTCCTGAAGTACCCCGTCAATTGCCCCCGCCGCCACCCGTCTTCGTCAACCGCTCGCGTGAACTCGATCTCCTGACCGAGAGGCTGTTGTCCACGAGAAGCAGGAACCGGGCGCCGATCGTGGTGTTCAGCGGTCTGGCCGGGGTGGGCAAGAGTGCGGTGGCCTTGGCGTGGGCGCACCGGTACCGCGAGCTGTTCCCGGACGGCCAGCTGTATGCCGACCTGGCGACCTACCGCCAGCCTGGCGGTGTGGAGATGACGGAGGTCCTGGCTTCGTTCCTACGCGCGTTGGGGGTGCGTGAAGAATTCATCCCGCGTGCGTACTCCGAACGCGCCGCGCTGTTCCGCAGTCACACGCGCGCCCGAAAATTGTTGATAATGCTGGACAATTCGGATGCGGCGGCACAGGTCCGATCGGCGGTTCCCGGCTCGCCGGACAGCGTAGTCCTCGTCACCAGCAGGCGTCGGCTCGGTGGTCTGGTCATGGACGGTGCAGACTTCGTCGACCTATCGCCGTTGACGGTCGCGGACGGCAGTTCATTGGTCCGGACCATCCTGCCGGATAAGCCGGAGCCCGCGGACGAAAAGGCCATTGCTGCCCTTGCGGAACTCTGTGGAGGCCTGCCGATCGCGCTATGCATAGCTGGGGCGCGGCTCGCCGAACGGCGGAGTTGGACGGTGACCCGCTTGGTGCGTTACCTGTCGGACGACCGACTCGGGAGGCTGTCGGTGGAGGGAGATGGGGCCGTGGGCCGTGTTTTCGACGCCGCATACGAGGATCTGCCGGAGCCGGTCCGTCTCCTTTATCGCAGGCTCGGTCTACTGCCGGGTATTGAATTCGAGCTCGGCGCCGCAGCCGCTGTTGCCGCCCTGTCGCCGGTCGGAGCCGACGAATTGATCGGTACGCTCGCCGGTTCCTCTCTGCTCGAAGAACTCGGAGACGACCGGTTCCGGCTCCACGAGCTCGTTCGGCTGCACGCCAGGAAAATGGCGGATCGAGACGATACCGCAGCTGACCGGGAACGAGCCACGCGCGGTTTTGTCGATTGGTACCTACTGGGAACGGCGGCAGCGGATCACAAGGTACTGGGAGAAGGGCGTTGGCGGCTGGCGCAGCTGCCCGTGGAGCGCTGGCCCATCCCCTTCGATTCGGCATCGGCCATGTGCTGGCTCGAACGCGAGCGGACGAATCTCCTGACCGTCGTGCGCACGGCCTGGCAGGCTGAATGGTACGAAACCGTGTGGCAGCTCTGCGAGGCGCTGTGGGCTCTCTACCACAGCCACAAGAATTATGCGGACTGGCTGGCCGCGCACAAACTGGGCAGGGCCGCGGCACAAAGGTGCGGTAACCGTCAGGCCGAAGTGCGCATGTGCAATCAAGGTGCGAGAGCGCACATCGAACAAGGCGACTTCGCTGCCGCGGCAGAACTGCTGGAATCGGCGTCGAGGATCGCGGTGGGTGATACTCGGTCCGAGGCGGTGCTCGCCGAGTCGTTCGGCCTGCTGCACCGGCAGCAAGGCCGGTATGCCGAGGCCGAGCGAATGCTGCGACGGGCGCGGGACCTCAACCGGGCGATCGGCAGTGTGCGTGGGGTGGCTTTGCAGAGCTACCAGCTTGGCGACGTCCTGGTGCGAGCCGGGCGTACCGATGACGGGCTCGACGAGTTGACCGGTGCGCTGGCCGCCGCAGGCGAGATCGATGACGAGCTCACCGCCGCGCGCGTGCGGATCGCCCTCGGCCGTGCTTACGACGAACTGCGCCGCGACCGCGATGCGATCCATGTGCTCGACGAGGCGGTCGAAATCACCCGGCGTCGCGGACAGCCGGTCAAGGAGGCGCAGGCCCTGGAGGTGTTGGCCCGGATAGCCCACCGCGATAAGGACGTAGCACGTTTCAGGGACTCGGCGGCCCGGCTCGCCTTGCTCTACGAGGCGGCAGGCAGTCCGCGAGGTGCGGCCGTCAGGGAGTGGCTGGACGGCGGTCCGGCGCCTACGCGCGCGGGGTGACGGTCACCCTCGGTGCGGCGTCAACGTCCGCTCGCTGAGCTGTCCGCCGACGTCGGTTCGCAGGAGGAGCTTCTCCGGCCACGGCCGCATGGCGCGCTTCCAGGCGTAGGCCGCGATCGCCGTGGTCAGGACATCTCCGTCCGAAGTGCACAGGACGGAGTCGTCGTCGAAACGCAGGACGCATCCTCCGGGGACGCGGGCAGCGACCAGCTTGGCGAACGGGGAGGCCAGCCGGACATCGTCGAACCAGGCACTGGGATCGGTCGTGACGTCTTCGTTGACCACGATCTCGGCATCGCTGCGCCGGTCCGGATCCACTTCGGCGGCTGTGGTCACCGGAACCAAGCCGTTCTGACTGGACAGGTCGGTCACGGGGCCCGGATATCGCCGGACGACGACGGTTCCGCAGGCCGGCAGGGCCTCGATCAGGTCGGCTACGGCCGCGAAAGCCGTGACGGAATCCTCGCGAATGGGCTGGGGCCGGTCGAGTGGCCGCTGGCGTGTCTTGGTGCCGGGCCGACGGCGACCCATGACCTCGTAGAGGGTGTCGCACACCGTGTTACGTGCGTCACCGTCGTTGACGAACATCCGGTTCAGCGCCGGCCGCAGCACAGCCGGGTCGTGGTGCGTGATGGCCCGGTCGAGCTGCGGTTCCAGCGGCGCGGCCGGATCCAGCCGGACAGCCGACGTGCACAGCTCCGCGACCGGTGAGCCCGGGGTGAGTTCGGCCCGGCCGTCGGCGCCGAGGAGGAAGGGGATGTCGAGCGCTGGGCCGTAGACGGAGACCGAGCCGTGGTCGCCTATGACAATGTCGGCGGAGAGGAGGACGGCTTCCCAGCTGCTCAAGTGCGGAACCAGCAGCAGCCCGCTACCGAGCTCGTCGCGGAGGCAGTTCTGGATCCCGTACGCGCTCTCTGCTTGCCAGATGTTCGGATGCAGCACCTGCGCGACGCGGTACTCGTCCATCGGGAGCGATCCGAGCAGGCTGCGGGCCAGGTCGGGGTGTCGCGCCCAGAGCGAGTACTCGCCCCAGGTGGAAGAAATGACGACCAGGCGCCGGCCACAGGACAGACCGAGCGCCCGCCGGAACTCCTCCCGCCGGTGGCGGTTGGCACGCATCCGGTCGAGCACCGGGTCGCCCAGCACCACGGCCAGGCCGGCGACTTCCGGACACGTCTCGCGAAGATAGTCGAGCAGTGAGGGATGGGGAAGAAGGATCCGGGCGACGGTGGGTTTGCCGTCCGGCCCGAGCAGCTGACTCCTGGCCAGCCCGGTGGGTGAAGTGCGGTCCCCGGTGGTGTACTCCACCAGCCGGTAGTTCCCGGCGCCGTGGGGCAGTACGACCACTGGTGCGCGCAGCTCGGCCAGCTGAGCGCTGGCGTGGGCGGCGAGAATCACGTCGAATTCGGTCTCGAGGGCCCGCTCCCAGCTGATCACGCGGGCGCCCTTGTCGGCCAAGTCGGCTACGACCTTGTCGCCGAAGTGAGAGCCGGGCTCGAACACGAACTTGATGTCCACGGTCGCCGTACTCAGCTCCTCGAACACCCGCAGCAGCCGGTTGGCCGCTGCCGAGCTGCGGACAGGCGCGCCGAGCCGGAAGTCCGGCTTTCTCGTGCGTTCGGGTGGCGTTTCACCTGGCGAGGGCGACCCACGCCTACGTTCTGTCACTCTCGTGGCCGCCGATCCTGCCTTACTGCCGTTGATACCGGTCAGTATGTGCGGTATCAATTAGTCAGTGGCAGAACGCCACGTCGCAGATCGTACCTCGCTGACCGAGACATGGCGAGGAGTGAGGACGGCGCCATGGCTCCCGGCCAGAACCCCCTCGGCCAGCAAAGACGGTTGCGTGGGGAGCTCCGCCAGGCGAGGACCCAAGCGGGGCTCACCCAGCGGAGCGTGGCGGAGGAACTGGACTGGTCTACATCCAAGGTGATCAGGATCGAAACGGGTGCGGTCGGCATCTCGACCACCGACCTGCGTGCGCTGCTCCAGCTCTACGGCGTGACCGATCCGGCGCGAGTGGCGGAGCTGGTCGAGATGGCCAGGGCGGCGCGCCGAAAGGCCTGGTGGGACGACTATCGCGACAGCTTCAACGCCAAACTCATCAACTTTGTCGCGAGCGAAGCGGAGGCGTCCGGGATCCGGCACTTCCAGTCTTTGATCGTGCCCGGCGCGCTGCAGACCGCAGACTACGCCCGAGCGGTCCTGAAGGATTTCGGGTCCGACCCCGACCTCGTCGAGCGCGCCGTCAAGATGCGGCTCACGCGCCAGGAGGGCATCGTCGCCGGAAACGGCCCTTCGGCGACGTTCGTCCTCGACGAACCCGTTCTTCTGCGCCAGGTCGGCAGTCCCGAGGTCATGCGGGCCCAGATCGCGCACCTCCGTGAACTCGACCGACTGGAAAGGATCTCGATCCGGGTGCGGCCCTTCGGTGCGGGCGTCCGCGACGGGATGCAAGTGTCGTTCACGATCTTCGAGTTCGACGACGGCCCGGAGCACCTCGTGTACGTGAATCAGCCGGGCGAAGCCGTGGCGTTGAAGAACGATGCCGACGAGGTCTGCCACTACGTCGATTTGTTCACTGAGCTGGATGAACGTGCATCTGCACTGTCCGAATTCACCGGGCGCGGCCTCGGTGATCCGACGATCGGGTAACGCCGGATCTTCCGTTCGGCTTATGGGAGCAATGCCGGTTTACTCGGGGTGTTCTTGGCTGGGAATTGTCCAGTTCCACTCGCGGTAGTGCGTGCCGCCGGTCCGCTATCCTCGATCTGTTTGAGTGCGGCGGCCGCGTTTCGCGCGGTTGCGGCAAGTTGAGCGGACCCAGAGGGGGTTGCGGTGCAACGAGGCGCGGCTCGACCGGCGGAGATCGACGATCATGGGCGTGAGTGGCGAAAAAGCTCGCGGTGTAATGACCCGGATGGCGGGTGTGTGGAACTGTTCGTCAGTAGTAAATCGGTCCGGATCCGAGACTCTTGGAATCGATCCGGTGGCACGTTGATCTTTTCGGGTGGCTCGTGGAGTGCCTTCCTTGCCCAGCAGAAAGAACCGTGATTTCGGCGGAGCCGAATGGCGCGACAGGTGCTTGCGGGCGAGTCCGATCGGCGTCGGCAGTGCTCGGAAGCGGCTGCCGGCGCCGCTATCGCGCGGCTCGGCCAGTGCCGCGCGGTTGCAGTCGCTAACATGGCCCGGGTGGACCGCGCCGCCGAAGGCCGGATCCAGGAGGACGGCGACGGCGTCGTCGAGGCACGCATCCTGGATGCCGCTGCACACCTGATCGCCGAAGAGGGCTTCGGCAGGTTGAAGATCGGCGGCGTCTGCGCCCGCTCCGGCTACGCGCGTTCGGTCGTCTTCCAGTACTTCGGCGACAAGGACGGGCTCGGGCGGCGGCTCGTCGAGCACGCCGTCGAGGCGTTCACCGACGCCTACAGCGAGGCTGTCGCGGCCCGGACCGGATCGGCGAACGCGACGCCGATGGACATGCTGCGCGCGCTGCTGGACATCATCTTCGAGCTGATCCGCACGATGCCGACGCTCAACCAGGCGTTCCTGGCCCTGTGGGGCGACGCGGCGGCGGAGTACTCGGCCCTGCGCGGCGCGCTGACCGAGGCCGACCGCCGGTTCCGGTTCGCCATCGCGCAGACCGTGGCCAGCGGGGTCGCGGACGGGTCCATCACCGGTGTCCGCGACCCCGATTCCTACGCTTCGGCGCTGCTGGCCCAGCTGCGCGGGATCTCGATGCAGGCCCTGATCGATCCCGACGGCGTCGACCTGCGCGGGCTGCGCGCCGAGCTCGAGCGCAGCGTCGACCGGCTGTCCTCGAGCTTCCGCGGCACGCTCTAAAGCGCGTACACGATGCTTCGCAGCACGATCACGCCGATGAAGACGAGCGTGAAGGCCAGGTCGAGCGAGATCCCGCCGATCCGCACCGGCCGCACGACCCGCCGCACCGGCCCGATCACCGGTTCGGTCGCGGCGTAGGCCAGGCCACGGGCGCGCCGCGCCCACGGCGGGGTGTTGCCCACCACCGCGACCCAGTCCAGCACCATCCGCGCGACCAGCACCAGCAGGTACAGGCTCAGCGCGAACCCGAGCAGCGTCCCTAGCGCACCCATGGCCCCTCCGTTCTTCCTATCCCGAGAACGCGCGAGGGGAGCCGGGAGTGCCAGTTCTGTCCGGTTCACAGGATTTCGACAGGATCGGGTGACGGCGGTCACCGCGGGTAGCGATCAGCCGAAGGTCACCACGAGCCGGCCGTCGGAGGCGAAGGACCACCTCATGGTGCCGGCGTAGGACGAGCACCGGGACCCGTTCTTGCCGGTCCAGAACTGGTCCGAGCTGTCGACGTTGCCGACGGTCTTGTCGTTCGAGCCACCGCTGGCGAAGCGGCATGAAGTGTCGTTGCGGAACACCGAAGTCCCGGTGTCGAAGGAGAAGTTGCGTTCGGCGTTGTCGATGCCGACGTTGTCCGTGACGGACATCGAGCCGGGGTTGCTGTTGTAGGTGAAGCCGTGGTGGCCGTTGCGGTAGGCGATGTCGCGCCGGACGACGTGGTTCACCGCGATCTTGTCGCCGCCGAGCTTGTAGCCGTTGCGGTCGCCGTTCTTGTTGACGGTGCCGTTGCTGAGGGTGCCGTTGGCGTAGGCGAGGGAGTCTTCGATGGTCACCGGGCCGATCGGGCCGGTGTCGGTCTTGGTGTAGAGGTCCCAGCCGTCGTCGATGTTGTTGTGCGAAACGTCGTAGCGGAAGACGTTCCCGGGCCCGGCGGTGAGCTTCGCGGCGAACCCGTCGGCGTCCTCGCCGTCGGAATCGGCGTTGTCGTGCGATTCGGAGCTCACGACGAGGTTGTTCGACGGCCACTGGTCCTTCGGCGTGCTCGACGCGATCCGCGAGATCTGCAGCCCGGAGTCGCGGTTGAAGCGGGTGACGACGCGCTCGATGACGTTGTTGCTCCCGCCGACGAAGATCCCGTTGTCCCCGGCGCGTTCGACGACGATCCCGGCGACGCGCCAGTAGGAGCCGTTGACGGCGAGACCGCGGTTGGCCGGGTCTTCCTGCATGGCCGAGAAGTTCAGCACGGGCGTCTCGCCGGGGTAGGCGGAGAGCGTCTTGCGCGCGCTGGAAGTGCCGCTGTTGGCGGGCGCGATGGTGACGGTCTGGCTGTAGGAGTAGGTGCCACCGCGCAGCGAAATGGTGCCACCGGACCCGATCCGGCTCAGGGCCGACGGCAGGGTGGTCGGATCCGCCTGCGTCCCGGCGGCGGAATCCTTGCCGTTGGGCGCCACGTAAAGCGTGGTGGCCGCGGCATCGGACGGCGGAGCCAGCGCGGCCACCGTGACCAGCGCGGCGGCTGCTGTAAGCGCTTTCTTGATGCTCCCGTACGAACTCATGCACGCCTCCTTGCGGGCAAGAACTGTCGGACACCCGGATCCGAGAGCGCTCCCAGGAGGAGCGGGATTTCCGGTGAGGCGACGGTAGCACCGGGTAGCGGCGGCCCGAGTGGGCCAAGCGGGTCGTCTGTACTGAAAACGCTTTCAGGGCGCGATAACCACGTGGCTTTCCCCGAGTCCAGGTTCAGGCGGCGGTGTCCGGCCCGGCCGCGGTGGTGTCGAGATCGGGCAGCGGACGGCTGCAGACCTCGTGGGCTTCGGCGGCGCTGAGGCCGAGCATGCGCAGCAGGTCCTCGGTCACCTGGTCGGTCGTGGCGGCGTCGTCGCGTTCGGGGCGGCAGTGCAGCAGGTGGCCGAGGCCGAGTGCGGTGCCGGCGACCGTGACCATGGCCAGTTCGGTGTCGGTGACCGTGAAGCGGCCGGCCCGCACGGCGGCCTCGATGTCGCGGCGGGCTCGGGGAGCGAGTCCGCTCTCCGAGGTGGCGAGCTCGAGCCCGTGGTGCAGGAGCACCTTGCTGAGTTCGGGGTGCCGCCGGTGCAGGCGCCCGGTCAGCCGGAAGCTCTGCGCGAAGACCTGCGCCGGGTCGTCCAGGCCGGTGGTCAGCTCGTCCAGCAGGGCGCCGTGGACGTCGAGGGCGTCTTCGACCGCCGCCTGGTAGAGCTGCTCCTTCGTCTCGAAGTGGTTGTAGAACGACCCCATCCCGACGTCCGCGGCCTGGGTGATCTCCAGGATCGGCACCGCGGTCTTCCCCTCGGCGATGAGGGCCTGGGCCGCCCGGATCAGCGCCGCGCGGGTGCGTGCCTTGCGCCGTTCCAGCCGGCTCGGAACGTGCTCCGGCATCCGTGCTCCCGTCTTCGCTGGTCGTGGCCGCATCCTAGCGCATTGCGTCATTGCTGAGGAATTCGTCAGAACTCTTGACTGAGGAGATGCTCGTAACTGACGATGTCGTCATCAACCTCGATGGAGGGAGCAGCCGTGGGAGATCCGCACAGCGGGCTGCACAGCGAGCGCGGCGCGCTCGCGGGTGAGCACCCCGGCCGGGCGGCGAACCCGGTGATCAAGGTGCACGACCTGGCGTGGCTGGAGTTCGAAAAGCCGGACCTGGAGCGGGCGGAGGTGTTCGCCCGGGCGTTCGGGTTCACCACCGTGCTCAACACCGGCCGCGAGCTGCACCTGCGCGGCACCGACGCCGGCGCGCCGTGCGTGCTCATCCGCAGGGGCGCCCGGTCGAAGTTCCTCGGGCCGGCGTTCCTGGCCGCCACCTCGGGCGACGTCCTGCGGCTGGCCGAAGCCACCGGACGGCCGGTCGACCGGCTGCCGGACACGCTGGGCGGCGTCGTCGTGGACCTGCCCGACCCGAGCGGCCTGCGGGTCCGGGTCGTCTCGGACACCCACGAGCTGCCCGCGCTGCCGCCGCAGGACCCGCACCTGCTCAACTTCGGCCACGAAACCCGGCGGGTCAACGCCACGCAACGCCCGCCCAGAGCACCGGCGCTCACGCAGCGGCTCGGGCACGTGGTGCTGCAGACGACCCGCTACCGCGCGGTGCTGGACTGGTACCTCGAACACCTGGGCCTGATCGTCAGCGACTTCCTGTACCACCCGGGCCGGCGCGAGCGCGGGCCGGTGATGAGCTTCATCCGGTGCGACCGCGGCGCCACCCCGGCCGACCACCACACCCTCGCCCTGCTGCTCGGCCCGGCCGACCGGTACGTGCACTCGGCGTACCAGGTCGCCGACCTCGACGCGCTGGCCGCGGGCGGCGAGTACCTGCGCGAACACGGTTACCACCACTCGTGGGGCATCGGGCGGCACATCGAGGGCAGCCAGCTGTTCGACTACTGGCGTGATCCGGACGGGTTCATGGTCGAGCACTTCAGCGACGGCGACCTGTTCGACAGCACCCTGGAACCCGGCTGGGCACCGTTGACCGCCTCCGGGCTGGCCCAGTGGGGGCCGCCCGCGACCGCCGACTTCCTCGGCGTCAAGCCCGGCAAGGAATCCCTGCGCGAACTGCGCGCGATGTTCACCGCCCTGCGCGAAGACAACGAATTCGACGCCCGGCGCCTGCTGGGCCTGCTGAAGGTGGCCCGCTCATGAGTCCGACCGTCCTGCGCACCGCCGACGCCTGGTACCTCGCCACCCCGGACGGCGCGGCGAAGATCCCCACGGCCGCGAAGACCACCGGCGAGCTGCTCGCCGACCGCACGGCGATCGCCGCCGCGGGGCCCGCGACCGACTCCGTCGAGGACCTCGTCCTGGTCTCGCCGGTCACCGCGCCCTGCCGTGTCGTCGCCCAGATGACCAACTTCGCCTCGCACGTCACGGATTCCGGGATGGACCCGAAGACCGTGCCGTTGACGTTCTTCCGCAAGACCTCCGGCTCGATCAGCGGCCCGTTCGACGACGTCGTCAAGCCGTCGCACGTGCGGCTGCTCGACTACGAGGTGGAGATCGGGCTGGTCATCGGCCGCGAGATCCCGGTCGGCACCGGCATCCCCTCGCTGAGCGAGTACGTCGCGGGCCTGGTCGTGACCAACGACGTCTCCGCTCGCGACATCCAGCTCCCCAAAACCCAGTTCTACGAAGCCAAGTCCTATCCGACGTTCACCCCGGCCGGGCCCGCTCTCGTGCTGTTGGACGCCGATGAGCTCGAGCGGTTCGGCGACCTGCGGCTGCGGTTGTCGGTCAACGGCTCGGTCCGGCAGGACTCGGTCGTCGGCGAGGACATGATCTACCGCCCGCTCGAAGCGTTGCGGGCGTTGACCCGGTTCCAGCGCCTGGATCCCGGCGACCTGGTGCTGACCGGGACGCCGGCCGGCACCGCGTTGTCCGCGCCGCCGAAGGTCGTGGAAAAGCTCGCCGCGCTCCTGCCCCCGGCGCTGAAGTGGAAGCTGTTCTTCAAGGGCCAGGCGAAGAATCCGAAGTACCTGGCCGACGGCGACGTCGTCGAGGCGTCGGTCGCCACCGACGATGGTGCTCTCGACCTGGGCACCCAGCGCACGGTCGTGAGGCACAAGCGATGACCGGCGCTTCCCTGTGGCCGCGCTGTGCCGGGCCCGCCGACCTGGCCGCGATCGAGGCCGTCCCGCTCGCCGAACGGGGTCTGCCGGAGTCGACGTACGCCCTGCTGCAGCGGGCCGCCGCGTGGTGGCCGGAGCACCCGGCGACCACCGTGCTGCCCGAGGCCGCGCGGTGGCGCGAGCCCGTCCGCGGCACGTTCGGCGAGCTGCTTTCCGACGTCCACCGCTACGCCAACCTGCTGCACGACCTCGGGATCCGGCGCGGCGATGCGGTCGCGCTGATGGCGCCCAACTGTGCCGACCTGGTCCCGGCGACCCTGGCCGCCCAGCTGGCCGGGATCGCGGCGCCGCTCAACGGCGGCCTGTCCCGCGACCACCTCGCCGAACTGCTCCGCCGGTCCGGCGCCCGCGTGCTGATCACCGCCGGACCGGAACTCGCGCCGGAAACCTGGGACACCGCGCAGGCGCTGGCCGCCGAGCTGGACGTCGTCCTCGTGCTGCGCCCGACCGGCGCGACCGGCGAACCGGCCGCGTTGCCGGCCATCGACGGAGTGCGCGTCGGCTACCTCGCCGGGCTTTCCACCACAATGGACTCTTCCGATTTCGCCGGTGAAGCCCCGGTGGCGTCGGACTTGGCCGAGTTGTTCCACACCGGCGGCACCACCGGAGCGCCGAAACTCGCCGCGCACACGCACGCCAACGAGGTCGCCGACGCGTGGATGATCGCGGCGAACTCGGTGCTCGACCCCGGCTCGGTCGTCTTCGCGGCGCTGCCGCTGTTCCACGTCAACGCGCTCGTCGTCACGCTGCTGGCGCCGCTGTTCAAGGGCCAGCACGCGGTGTGGGCCGGCCCGCTCGGCTACCGCGAACCGGCGTTGTACGGGGAGTTCTGGAAAATCGTCGAGCACCACCGGATCGCCGCGATGAGCGCCGTCCCGACCGTGTACGCGGTGCTCGCGCAGTGCCCGGTCGACGCCGACATCTCGAGCCTGCGCCACGCCATGGTCGGCGCCTCGCCGCTGCCCGCGGCCGTCCGGGAGGGCTTCCAGAGCCACACCGGCGTCACGCTGGTCGAGGGCTACGGGCTGACCGAAGCCACCTGCGCCAGCGCGCGCAGCTTCCCCGACGCCCCGCGCCCCGGCAGCGTGGGGCAGCGCCTGCCCTACCAGCGGATGAAGGTCGTCCACCCGGAAACGGGGGAGGAGCTGCCCCGCGGCGAGACCGGGGTGCTGGCCATCAGCGGCCCCACCGTGTTCCCCGGCTACGTCGTCGGGCGTGCCGAAACCGGGTACGTCCTGGACGGCCTCGGCAAACTCCGCGACGGCTGGCTGAACACCGGCGACCTGGCTCGGCTGGACGCCGACGGGTTCGTGCACCTGGCCGGCCGCGCCAAGGACCTCATCATCCGTGGTGGCCACAACATCGACCCGGCGCTGATCGAGGACGCCTTGCTCGCCCACCCCGAGGTGACCGCGGCCGGCGCGGTCGGCCGTCCGGACGAGCATTCCGGGGAGGTGCCCGTCGCGTACGTGACCCTCGCGCCCGGGGCCACGGCGAGCGAGGCCGAACTGCTCGCCTGGGCCGCCGGCCGGGTACCCGAGCGGGCCGCCGCGCCGAAAGACGTCACCGTCCTCGATGCCCTGCCGGTCACCGACGTCGGCAAGCCCTACAAGCTCGCGTTGCGCGCCGATGCGGCCCGCCGCGCGATCACCGAGGCACTGGCGGCGTTCGACGGAGTGACCGTCGACGCGGTGATCGAGGACGGCACGGTGACCGCCACGATCAGCCTGCCGTCCGATGTGGACGAACTGAAGGTGAGGGCCGCCCTCGGCCGCTACACCGTCCCCACCCGTCTGACCTTCCGAGGAGACTCGTGATCGTCCTGTCCGTCCTCGTGGCAGCCGTCTTCGTCCTGTTCGGGGCGGCCAAGCTGTTCGCGCTCGCACCCATGCGGGAACGCGCCGCACACGCCGGGTTCTCCGTCACGGCCTACCGCGGCATCGGCGTGCTGGAGATCGCCGGAGCTGCCGGGCTCCTGCTCGGCTTGACGGTGCCGGTGCTCGGCGCCCTGGCCGGAGCCGGCCTGCTGCTCCTGCTCGCCGGCGCCGTCGTCACGCACGTGCGCAACCACGACCGAGGCCGCGACCTCGTCCCGGCGCTGGTCTGCGCGGTGCTCGTCGCCGGCTACCTCGTGGCCCTCGGGGTGTCGCCGTGAAGGTCCCCGTCGTCATCGTAGGCGCGGGCCCGACCGGGCTGACCGCCGCGGCGCTGCTCGGCCGGTACGGCGTCGAGTGCCTGGTGCTGGAGCGCTGGGAGTCGGTCTACCCGCAGCCCCGCGCGGTGCACCTGGACGACGAGGTGCACCGCATCCTCGGGCGGCTCGGGCTGGCCGGGGCGTTCGCCGCCATCTCCCGGCCGTGCCACGGGCTGCGGCTGCTCGATCCGGACCTGCGGGTGCTGGCCGAGTTCCGCCGTTCGCCCGGCGGTGGCCGGCACGGCTACCCCGAGGCGAACATGTTCGACCAACCCGACCTGGAGCACCTGCTCCGCACCCACCTGGAGACGCTCGGCGCCGTCACCGTGCGCGGCAATACCGAGGTCACCGGTATCCGGCAGGACGGAACCGGCGTGCGGGTCGAGACCGCCGAGCGTGGCACCGGTACGCGCGAGACGATCCACGCCGACTACGTCCTGGGCTGCGACGGCGCCAACAGCCTCGCCCGGACGGCGATCGGCGCGACGATGGCCGACCTGAAGTTCGACCAGCGCTGGCTGGTGGCCGACATCGCCACCACCGCCGATCTCGGCGCATGGGAAGGCGTGCACCAGGTCTGCGACCCCGGCCGCGCCGCGACCTACATGCGCATCGGGAAAACCCGCTACCGCTGGGAATTCCGGCTGCTGCCGGGGGAGACCGCCGACGACTTCGACGACCTCGGCCGGCTGCACCCGCTGATCGCGCCGTGGACCAGGGAAATCCCGGCCGACGAGCTGGAGATCGTCCGCGTCGCCGAGTACACCTTCCGCGCGCAGCTCGCGAACCGGTGGCGCGACCGCCGGGTGTTCCTGCTCGGCGACGCCGCCCACCTCACCCCGCCGTTCATCGGCCAGGGCATGGGCGCCGGGCTGCGCGACGCCGTCAACCTGGCCTGGAAACTCGCCGGCGTCCTCGACGGCACCCTGCCCGCGTCCGCGCTCGGCACCTACGAGGTGGAACGCAAGCCGCACGCCCGCGCGATGATCCGGCGCGCGGTGCTGGTCGGCAAGGCCATGACCGAAGGCGGCCGCATCGGCAACCTCATCCGCCGGGTGGTCGCGCCGCGCCTGAACGGCCGGGTCCTCGACAGCGCGACCCCCGCCCTGCACCGGTCGGACCTCGTCGTGCGGCCGCGGCTGGGGCGGACGGCCGCGGGACGGCTGTGCCCCAACGCCCTCCTCGACGACGGAACCCGTTTCGACGACGTCGTCGACGGCCGCTTCGCCGTCATCACCACGAACACGCCGTCGGAGACCGAGCGAGCCGCCATCCGGGACTCCGGCGCGGTCCTCGTCCCCACCCGGCGTTCCGGCGAGCTGCACCGCTGGCTGCGGACCGGCGCGGCCGTCGTCCGTCCGGACGGCACGGTGCTGAGCGCCGGCGACAGCCTCTCCCGGTGCCGGTACCCCCGATAAGGAGCGACGATGCCCCGACGCCACGAAGTGCCGGTGTACCGGCCGGACATCTATTCCCCGCAAGCGATCCTCGACCCGTACCCGCACTACGCGGACCTGCGCGAACTCGGTCCGGTGGTGTGGCTGCCCAAGCACAAGGTGTACGCACTGCCCCGCTACGCCGAATGCAAGGCCGTGCTGCTGGACGACAAGACCTTCGTCTCCGGCGACGGCGTGGCCCTGAATGCCGTCGCCAACCGGCTTTCCCGCGGCACGACGCTCAACAGCGACGGCGAAGACCACGCCCGCCGCCGAGCCCTGGTCGCCCACCGGCTCACGCCCCGGGCCCTGCGCGCGATGACGGACGTCGTGGAACGCCAAGCGGCCGAGATCGTCGACGCCGCAGTCGCCCAGCGCACCGTCGACGGCGTCGAAGTCGCGGCGGCACTGCCCGCGGCGGTGGTCCCCGACCTCGTCGGCTGGCCGGTGGAGGGGCGGGAGAACCTGCTGCGGTGGGGCGCGGCCACTTTCGACATCCTCGGTCCCTTGAACGGCCAGGCGGTGCAGGCGGTACCGGCCGGCCTGGGCATGACGCGGTTCGCGCACACCGTCGCGAAGCGGCGGAAGGTGCTGCCCGGCAGCATGGGCGACGACCTGCTGCGCGCGGCCGACGCGGGCGAACTCGCCCACGCCGAGTGCCCGGCGCTGATGATCGACTACCTCGCGCCGTCCCTGGACACCACCCTCAGCGCGATCGCGAGCGCCCTGCACCTGTTCGCCACCCACCCCGGCCAGTGGCGGCTCCTCAAGGACGACCCGGGCCGGATCCCCAACGCGGTCAACGAGGTCGTCCGGTTCGAATCGCCGTTGCGCGCCTTCAGCCGCAAGGTCGCGCGCGACACCGAGGTGGCCGGCACGGCCCTGCCCGCGGGCTCCCGGGTCCTCGTCCTCTACGCGTCGGCCAACCGCGACGAGCTGGAGTGGGACGACCCCGGCACGTTCGACATCCGCCGTGACGCGGCCCGCCAGCTCGGCTTCGGCCGCGGCACGCACGGCTGCGCCGGACAGGGCCTCGCCCGCCTGGAAACCCAGGCAATGCTGCGCGCGCTGGTGGCCCGCGTCGACAAGATCAAGCCGGCCGGCCCACCCGAGTGGGCGCGCAACAACATCATCCACCGCCTCGGGCGGCTCCCGCTCGAACTCATCCCGGCCTGAAAGGAAGGAAACCCGGTGAAGATCTCCGTCGACCACGCTCGCTGCGAAGGTCACGGCCTGTGCACCGAACAGGCGCCCGCGATCTTCGATTTCGACGACGAGGCCGAACTCGTCCACCACTTCGAAGGCGCCGACATCCCGCCGGAGCAGCTCGCCGCCGCCCGGGCGGCCGTTACGTCGTGCCCGGTCGCCGCGCTGCGGGAACTCCCGTGAAACCGCCGTGGCGGGAGAGTTCCGGGAATTGGGTCACGCGAGTCCGATCACCGTGATCGGCGCGAAAGAGTAGGGGTGCCCTCGGCAGGATTCGAACCTGCGACACCTGCCTCCGGAGGGATGGGGTGAAGCAAGGCGGTGCGTGGCTCTGACCTGCGGGTTGTCACGTCCCTGCGGCGGTCGAGACGTCGGCTTGCACACGCATTGCACACCGTGGCCAAAAGAGGCTGAAACAGCATTTGGAGGAGGGGGTCTCCACTTAGTGCTGTTTCAGCCTCTTTCTCGACTCGTAGTGACTACTGAGACATACAGTTAGTGTGGGAGAGAAGCCGTCATCGGAGGTGTCACTCACCTGTCACATCTAAATCTGCAGGTCAAGCAGGGGTGAGGGACAGTGTGACAGGTGTGACACCCTGGACACGCCCCCGGTGTTACGCCTCGAGCGCCCAGCGGGCCTGCGCTGCTTTGTGGTGGTCGTCCAGGGCAGACAAGCTTGGCATCAGGGCTGCGGGTATGGCGAGACTTGCGCCAGCAAGTAATCCGTAGCTGAGGTGGTCCCGCAGGCTCGGTGCGACGACGATTGTGCTGCTGGAGGTCTCGATGGCGAGCAGGCCGGCGTCGAACAGCGCGTGGATGTCCGACCTGAGCAGGAGTCCTTCGCTGAGCTTGTGCGTTTCGTGCTCGGCGAACGCCCGGAGGTGAGCGGCCTGGAGTGCCTCCTTTGGCGTTGGACCTGTAACTGCGCAGGTCAAGCCGTACTTCTCCAGTAGCCCAGCACGGAACTGCCGCTGTCCACGCCGAACCTTGACCAAGGATGTCTGCCGGCCGCCCGTCCACGAGGTGTTGTCGTCCTCGGTTTCGTCCGGGTCCGACTTCGGAGCCGCCGCGGTCGCGGTGCCGAGCTTGACGAGGCGAAAGCGCCAGATGCGGAAGCCGTCCTGCGCCCGGGTCTCCGGCCAGACCTCCGTTATGCCGAAGAGGCCGTCGTACCGATAGCCCGTCACGGGCGAGAAGCGACTATCGCCGTTCGAGCCGCGGATCACGCGGATGGGCTGCCGCTCTTCGTATGCTCGCAAGAGACCTGCATTGGCCCGAGTCAGTTCCTGGTCGGCCACATGTCGCTTTCGCGAGTTCGGGTGGCGTCCGCCCCCGCCTGTGTAGATGATCTCGTCACCGTCGTCAACGTCGTCGTCGTACCCGCCGTTTACGACGATGGAGTCGGATCCGTCCTTGCCGCCTGAGATTCCCCCCTGTGATGCCCTGTGTACACCGACCGCGTTCATTGCGTCGTAGTCTGCGAATGTGTCACCGACGGACACGTCGGGGATCTCGCCATATCGAAGCACGCTAGCCATGGGGCTAGAATACGATGAAGCTCACCCATGCTTGCGACGGCCTGTGACTTAGACTACGGGAATCTGTGAATGGTCTGCCCATGCGAGGAGTTCGCGGTATTTCCAGGCGCCCTTGCGCATCTCGCCGGCATCTGTGATCTGCATTGACTCGGGAATGCCGAATCCTTGAAATATTTGATTTGACAGCTGTTTGACAACGATCATTAGATCGCGACTCGGTGTTGATATTGTGTCAATATCAACAACTGTTGAGCTTACTTCGGGCGGCCTTACTAGCTTGGTTCCGTGCGTGTTAAATCCGGTGCGATTATTTCCGATTCCAAATAATTTAGGCGAGCCTTGAATAAATACAAGCTGTGCTCGTACTGTGGCGAGGCCGTTCGTGGCGGCTCTGTCTCGTGCGTGCTTCCCTAGGTGTAGGAGTCCTGAAATTAGCCCGTATGTAACCCATTCGTCAGCGACGATTCGCACGCTATTTTCATCATCGGTTGCGTACTCGGGTACGCGTAGCGTGTGGAGCTCAACCGCGAAGACTCCGGAGCCGTCGCGATAGCACTCTAGCAAGCCATATTCCGAAGACGAGTCCCCGTAGCCTCCGTCGGCTATTAGTCGATCGGTGTCCGTTGTAAATCTGTGAAAGTTGGCATTATGGGTCGGATCTACACCTGCAGCTGTCATTTCTTCCTGAAAATTTCGGTACGTGCTCATGGATATATTCATCTCGCCGGAGAGTTCTGGAATGATGCTAACTAAGAGCCAGGGAGATCTGGACAAGTTCAAACGCGCAACCGCGTATTTCTCAGCCTTAGAGGCTTTCTGTCCACGTTCGGCGCGTCCGGTTGAGCGTTCGTGGTAGGCCGCTGCTACTTCCGGTTCGGACAAGTAGCGCGTTGTTGAACCATTGCGTTTCGGGTAGCGCAACGCATCATTGACCAACACGGCGTGGGGCGCCGAGGTGCTCCGCGGGACGGAAATGATATAAAATCCGGTCCTTTCGGGGTCTGCTGGCCGTGCTATAGGCACGGCATTTATCTCGAAGATCGGCATCGGTGCTGTACGAGATGCAATCATCTGACGCATTCTTGCCACTTCTGCTTCTGATAATTCGATCCCGCATGGATCGGTTGCTCTCGCTTGGTCGTCTTCGTCGACGCCAAGTACGATTACGCCGCCCGCGGTATTGGCGAGTGCTGCAACGTCGCCAGCAAGTTTTCTTGCCTCGCTGTCTCCGTTGCCGTATAGATCCCGCTTGAAGTCGAGATCGAATGATTCCTGAGCGCCGGAGGTGACTAGTCCTTGGATTCCATTTTCGTCGACATTGTCGAGGCTTGAGCCGAAAAGAGCTTCGAGGCGACGGGATCGCAGAGTGGCCACTGGCTTGCTTCCTCTCCTGGGGTGCAGTGTTACTAGATCGCTGGCGACATGCTCATGTTACGAAGGCAAAGATTTTCGCGAATGTCTGACTTTCGGTGAAATCTCGGCAGCCTTGTGTCTGGGCGCATTTGAAGTTAAGGTGCACTTGCCCGTTGGTTGAGGCTAGTGGTGGGGGGTTCCGGTTCGATTCTCGGATGGGTTCCGTTCTTCCTGGTGGCCTTCGTTGTTCTCTGTGTCATTAAGTACATCGGTGTGACTGCTGCTAGAGGTACCACGAACGATGACGACAAAGAGAAGGGCAGGTGAGGCTCATGAAACGACGTGATTCAGTGAAGGTTGCTGTGTGCGAGACGACGTGGGCGCTCGGAGTGCGGATCTTGGTTGGCTCGCCCCTCCTAACCTGAGCTAACGGTCGCGAGTGGCCCTTCCGGCTTCCGGAAGGGCCACTTGTCTGTGAGCCTGTCTGGCGGTGCTGAACCAGCAAGCTCGCTGTTCCTCCTGCGGCGCGTCGTGGCAGTCTGGCCGAAGCTGTAGCGTGGGATCTCATGTTCACCGTCGAGGACGCGGCAAGAGTCGCCGAAGGGTTCGTGGCTCCGCTGGGCCGGCGCTGGCAGCATGTCCAAAGCGTTGCGGCGCGCGCTCGGACACTGTCGTCGGCTGTGTCAGCTGACGAGTCTGATGTCCTCGTGTCCGCTGCATGGCTGCACGACATCGGCTATGCACCATCGATCGGTCACACCCGATTCCACCCCTTGGACGGGGCTCGCCACCTGCGTGACCAGGGCTGGCCTACCTCGGTAGTGAATCTCGTGGCTCACCATTCAGGTGCACGCTTCGAGGCGGAGGAACGTGGGTTGAGTTCTGAACTCGCAGAGTTCCCGTTCGAGGACTCACCAACTTTGGACGCACTCGTGACGGCCGACCTGACGACGGGCCCGGACGGTCAGAGGTTGACTTACGACGAGCGGATCGACGAGATTCTCAAGCGCTACCCGCCTGACGACCCTGTACACAGGACGTGGGTAAAGGCTGCGCCGATCCTCAAGGAGTCAGTGAAGCGAACCGAGGCTCGATTGGCCAATCAGCCCAGGTAAGGCACGGTGCGGCTCGCATCCAGCGCGTGATCGATCCTAAGCCGCATTGACGGGTGAATGTTCAAGCTGTCGAGTTCGGCGGGCTCGACCCAGCGCACAGCCTTCGTTTCGGTGCCATCTTCCCGCGGCTGGCCGCCGATCCAGCGTCCCTCAAAGCACAGGGAAAACTGCTGCCGGACCTCGCCGTCGTCGTACGCCATCACGTGCCGAGGGTCTGTGTATGTGCCCACGAGCCGGGTCACCTCGATGTCTAGGCCGGTTTCCTCGCGAACCTCACGGACCGCGGTATCCGTGATCCGCTCGCCGACGTCATGGCCGCCGCCCGGAAGCGCCCACAGGTCGTTGTCGATCTTGTGGATGAGCAGGACGCGGCCGGCGTCGTCGCGGATGACCACCGTGACGGACGGGACCACGCTGTTGGCCGCGGGCGCGGCCGGGTCGTCGAAGTAGTCGACGCGCGCCATGACGCCTAACCCTTCTCCGAGACGCCCAGGTCCCAGGTCCGTTCGAAGGACCGCATGAAGTGGTCCCACATCTGGCCGTTGGGCTGCCGCTTCAGGTGCATGACCGGGCTCTGGCCGGCCAGGGCGCCGAAGGCGTGGCCGTTGACGAGTAGATCATCGTCGAACCGGTACAGCGAGTTGTACAAGATTTCGCCGTGTGTGCGGACCTCTACGCCGTCCAAGCCGACGACGTCGGACAGGTAGCGGCGCATGAGCTGCACGCGGCCTTCGAGGCCGCCGGGGGTGCCTTCCTCGACGGCCCGCTGAATCACAGCCGGCGCCGTCTCATTGCCGACCAGGAGACGGAACCGCACGCCGGCCGCGGCCTTCTTGCGAACGAGCGGGACGAAGTTGTACTGCTCGACCAGGAAAGCCCCCGAGAAGACCAAGACGTCCATGCTTTGCTGCACCCCGTTCAGCAGCGCTTCCCAACCGGCGCCGGTGATCGAGGAGCGCGACTCGTAGAGGTGCACGAGTTCGGACTCCGTGTGGGCCGGCCGGGTGTCTGCCACCAACGACGGCCAGAGGTCTTCTTCGCGGCCGCCGAGCACGGCCAGGATCTTGTGCCGAGTTCCGCGGTGGGGGACACGTTCCTTGCTAATCCAGCGGTCCGCCGTCTTCGGGTCGACACCGACTTTGGCCGCTAAGCGCTCGACGTCGAGGTTGGCGGCGAGCATCGCCGTGCGAAGCCGGTCATTCGCCATGGTGGCGCCCCTTCGCACGCTGGGACGTTTGGGACGTTTCCGAGGGACGCCACGTGCGCGCCGGACGTCCTGAAAGGTCTCTGGAAGTGCGGTGCCTACGTCCTTTGACCTGCGGTTTTCTTAGATCACGCCGCCGGACGGAGCGGCCGGAATCGAAGAGAACGGTGGGGATCATGGCTCGCAAAACGTCTCCGGTGGTGCAGGAGAAAGGCGGCAGCGTTCGCGGCAAGGTCATCGGCGCTGCGATCGTCCTGGCTGCGTTGGCGGTGGTGGTCAAGCACCCCGCAGACGCGGTGATCTTCGTTCGGGCGGCTTTCGGGTGGCTGGGAGCCATTGGAGACGGGCTGGCGTCGTTCGGGCGGGACATCGCTAGCTAGCGCCACCCTCGATGCGCTCCAGACGAGCTGACAGGTCGGCTACTGCGGCGCGTAGCTCGCGCAGCTGTTCCTCAACGCTCACAGACTGCTCCGGGATCCCGCTCACGAAGACGCCAACCGCAGGAGTAGTCGTCACCCATCCTTCGTCCTGCAGGGACTTCAAAGCCTTCTGAGCGGTGCCAAGGGCTACGCCGTGTTGCTCGGCAAGATCCCGATTGCCTGGCAACTTGTCGCCCGGCTGCAGGGTCCCGCTCCGAATGTCCCGGCGGATCGTCTCTGCCACCCGCTCGTAGACCGCTCCACCTACAGGCTCCATTCGATCAGTCTACAGCTCTGACGCACACCGACATAGTTCACCTGAATGGCCGACTTGCGATTGATATGTACTGATCTACAGTGATCTATGTCAGTTACCGAAAGGGGTTCCGATGAGTTCCGAGTTCACCGCCTTCTCCGCCGGCGAAGCCGCTGCGTTCTACCCGGATGGTCTGACCGAAGCGCTGATCGACGCGCTTCTGGAAGACGTGGACCGGGAGCTGGCCGCGGACGAGTTCGCAGCGGAGGCGGCCTACCGCTTCGACTTCAACGACCAGCGCCGGGTGAGCCGGGCGCGTCGCCGTGCCGGCCGTGAGGCGCTGCGGGCGCTACCGGTCCGTGTGCCGGCGACCTGGTCGTCCGCTGGTGAGGCCGCGTGATGGCGGCCCGCCTGTTGTTCAGCCCCGACGCGGCGGCCCCTTCCGGCAAGAACGTGCCGACCGCGCCGGGTTCCACCGAGCAGTCGCGAAACCGTACGGAGGAAACCCAGATGGTAGACACCGCCGCCCCGGAGCGCGAGGCCGCGACCTTCGCCTACACCCCGGCTGAGCTGAACGCCCTGATCTCCCGCGAGGTCTCCGGCCGCCTGCACGAAGTCGGCATGACGCTGATGTCCAACGCCGCGTTCCTGCTGGCCAATGACACGGTGCCGGCCGCGGTGAAGCGGGACCGCGCCGGCGTCTACCTCGACGTCGCCACGCAGCTGCGGCTGCTGGCTCTGGCTGAGCTGGACGGCCTCGCCGACGGGCCGGTGGCCCAGTGAACCCGCGCAACCGGCGTCAGCGGGTGACCACGGTGTTCGACGGCCGGACCCACCACGTGGCGCTCTGCCGCGGGGAGCGGGATGGGCTGCCGGTGTTCGGGTGGGGCGAGGCCCCGTCCACGCTGTTGACCCGCACGCAGCTGCGGGAGGTCGGGTTGCGGCCGGGCGGGCAGGACCCGGTGGCGTTGCTGGTGTTCCGCCACCACCGCCCCTACGCCCGGGAGACCGTGGCGGAGCTGTTCTCGGTGGAGCGGGCCGCGGTCAAGCGCCCGGCGGTGCCGGGGCAGCTGGACCACGCGATGGAAGCCCGCCGCACCTGCGTGGACTGCGGCGAAATCCAGGACTACTGCGTGCCGACCAGCACCCGCCAGTGCTGGGCCTGCTTCGAGGGCGAGCAGGCCGACCGGGTGGAGGTGGCCGCGTGAGCCAGAACGACTCCGGCGCATGGCACGCCCGGGTGCAGGCCGAACAGGAAGCCATCGACAACGCGCGGCGCGAGGCCGAAGCACAGGAGGTGTCGCGGTGAACACGTTCGAGGTGTTGCAGCGGTACGGAACCCTCGCGCTGGTCCGGTTCGCCGGGACGGTGTGCCTGTTCCTGGTCCTGCACCTGCTGCGGATCCCGCTGGTGATCGCCGAGCAGATCCTGGCAGGGGTGCTGGTCCGGCTCGACCGGGCCGCGGCGGCGCAGGCGTCGAAACCGCCGCAGCGGCCGGTCAACCAGTTCTTCCCCGCAGATTTCCCGACTGGGCAGGAGGTGCCCCGATGAACGTGCAGCGTGAGCAGCGGACCCGCCTGCAGCTGGTCATTGAGTGGGCGGTGTGGCACTTCGGTGAGCTGGCCGGCGTCTTCGGGCCGCTGGTCCTGGCGTGGGTGTTCACCCCGTGGTTCGCCCTGGTGTCCGCGGTCGTGGCGGCCGGGTGGGCGGTGCACGAAGTGCGCGACCACCGCGACCAGGTCCGGCTGCGCGCCGGCACCCCTGACCGCAAGCAGCTGCCGGCGACGCCGGCCGCCACCGATGACGAGGCCGTGAGCGACCGTGCGAGCCGGGAGGGGACCCGATGAGCTGGGCAGACGAGCGCCGCGCCACCCGCGCGGCCGAAGCGGAGATCCAGCGGCAGAACGCGAACGCCGCGCTGGAGCGCAAGCTGCGGGCACGGGACGCGGCGGCCGAGCAGCGCCGCACGGACACCGCGGCCGCGGCGAAGCTGGCCGACCAGCAGCGCAAGGCCCGCCAGGCCCGCCGCGCCGCGACGCTCGCCCGGGTCACCGGGTGGTTGTCGGCGAACCGGGTCCGGCTGCCGATCTACCTGCTCGCGCTGGTGTCGGCGGGCATGGCCGTGCCCGCCATGGCCGGCTACGGCGTGGGCGTCTACGGGGACGCGACCGGCGCGGCGCTGCCGGCACTGTCGGAGCTGGGAATGTGGGCGTTCGCGTTCGCGGTGGAGGTCACCCGGCACCGCCACCCCCAGCGGCCCGTGTGGGCGCTGCAGGTCGGGACGTGGGTGTTCGCCGGCGTGGGGTTCGCGCTGAACGTGCTGCACGGCGTGGGCCGCGGGTGGGACGCGGCGGTGGTGATGGGCATCGTGTCCGTCGCAGGCGTCATCGCTCACCAGCTCGCGGTCGCGTCGCCGCCGCGGTCGGCGGCGGAGCGGGCCGCGGCCCGGATCGAGCGCACGACGCTGCGCAAGGTCGCAAGGGTGCAGCGGGCCGCCGTCCGGACCGCGGTCGCGGAACTGGCTGCCGACGGCACCGCGCGGCTGGTGTTCACCCCGGGCCGCTACACCCTCGACGGGCGTCGGCTGGCCGCGGTGGTGGAGCCGGACCGGCACGCCGGCGACATCCTGGCCGATGAGGTGGCCGCCTACCTGACCACCCACGCCGACACCGCCCCGGTCGCCGAGGACGGGCCGATCGTCGACGCTCCGGTGCTGACCCTCGACCACCCCGCCGACCAGCGGAAGTCGACCCCGACCCGCCGCACGATCCCCGCGCCGAAGACGCGCACGCTCGACCAGCTGCGCGCCGAGTTCGCGGCGGCGATCGCCGACCCCGACGTCCCGATGGACCCGACGTCGGCGGAGTCGATCCGCAAGACGCTGCGCTGCGCGATCAAGTCCGCGCGGCAGCTGCGCAACGAGCACAAGAACCCGAACCAGTGAGCCGGGAGGACACCACCATGAGCACCGACACGACCCCAGGCGCCGGGGAGCTGGCCACCGTCCACCACCTGCCGGTCCCCGGCGGGGCGGGGGAGGCGATCGAGCCGGACGAGATCTTGACGGCGGAGGAATACGCGGCGCGCACGTCGCAGAAGGCCCGCGCCCTGGCCCGCTACGAGGGCTACCGCCGGGACGTCGTGCTGGCCGCCACCGTGGCGCGCAAGGCGGCGACGCACGAGACGACGAAGACGGTGCTGAACCACGGCCTGACGGTGATTCAGGGCCTGGACTCGTGGCGCGGCCGGATGTGGGACGCCTCCACTTTGGGTGTCTACCGGCGCCAGATCAAGGCCGCCGAAGCGATGGGGGATCAGGCCCTGGTCGCGGAATGGCTGGAGCGCAAGGCCCGGGTGCAGGACGCCCGGCACCGCCGGGTGATGGACCTGCCGAAACTGCTGGTCGGCCTGGTCAAGGCCGGGGTCGTGGGGTTGGCGGCGCTGGTGGTGATCGTGCTGCTGATCGGGCTGTTGGTGCAGCTGTCCGGCGCCGGCGAGTTCACCCGCGTGGTCGGCGGAGTGATGGACGCCCTGAGGTTCATCTTCACCGCCATTGCGTGGGCCTGGACGCCGTTGGCGCTGGTCGCGCCCTACGTGATCAGCGTCGGTGTGGTGCTCGCGGCGTGGCGCGAGGGCCGCCAGCGCGGCAAGGTTCCCGGCTGGCTGGCCACGTCCACGCAGGACTCCGACGTGGCGATCGATGAGACGACGATCGCGCAAGCCCTTGCGGCGCTTCGGATTCCGCAGATCACCAACTACCTGAAGGAAGGGCTGCCGATGCAGTACCTGACCCCGGCACGCCGGGACGGACGCGGCACGCACGCCGTCGTCCGGCTCCCGGCCGGGGTCACTGCCGAGAAGGTCGCCCGCCGGCGCGCGGACTTGGCCACCGGCCTGCACCGGCTGTCCAAAGAGGTGTGGCCGACCACCGGCAGCGAAGCCGGGATCCTGGACCTGTGGGTGGCCGACAAGGGCGCACTCTCGGAAGGCGCGGGGGAGTATCCGCTGCTGGAAGACGGTGCGGTGGACGTGTTCAAGGGTGTCCCGTTCGGACGGACGCTGCGCGGGGAACCGATGATGGCGCCGCTGCTGGAGCGCAACACCATCTGCGGCGGCATGCCCGGCCAGGGCAAGTCCTCCGCGGCGCGGGTCGTCATGGCCGGCGCCGCCCTGGATCCCACCGCTGAGCTGCGGATTTGGGTGCCGGACGCGAACTTCGACTTCGAGGTGTTCGCGCCGCGGTGCTCCCGCTACGTGATGGGCGCCGAAGACGAGAAGATCGCCCAGATCCTTGCGGACCTGCGGGAGCTGCACGCGGAGGTGCAGCGCCGCGGTGACCTGCTGGTCAAGTACGAGATTCCGGCCGTGACCAGGGAATACGCGTCGAAGAACGTCGGGTTGCACCCGATCTTCGGCCTGCTGGAAGAGGCCCATGTCGCGATCCAGCACCCCAAGTACGGCAAGGACATCTCCCAGCTGCTGGTCGACATCGTCCGCCTGGGCCGCAAGCGCGCCATCCACCTGATCGTCTCCACGCAGGCGCCGACGAAGGACAGCATGCCCAGGGACGTGACACGCAACTGCTCCAATGGCATCGCGTTCGCCGTGGGCGACCACGTCGCCAATGACGCGTTGCTCGGTCAGGGCGCCTACTCCGCCGGTCACCGCGCTACGGAGCTGATTCCTGGCACCGACAAGGGAACCGCCGTGGTCAAGGGGTTCTCCGGAGAACGCTCGGAGATCGTGCAGGTCTACTTCCTCGACGTGTCGAAGGACCACGACCAGGTCACCCCGATCATCGAACGCGGGCTCGCCGCAATCGCCAAGCGCGGCCGGGTTCCGTGGTCCACCAGGGACAACGACGGATCGGAGGCGCTACCGGCGCCGCGGAACCTGCTCGAAGACCTCTGCGAGGTCCTCGGGGATGAGCCGGTCCCGGCCGCGAAGGCAGCGCCGCTGTTGATCGCGCTGGCGACCGAGTACAGCGGCCTGACCGGCAAGCAGCTGTGCGCCGACCTGGCCGCGGTCGGGGTGAAGGTGCCCAGCTCGCAGAACCGCTACCCGGTCGACCCGGTCACGATCCGTGAGGCCATGGCCGGGCAGGCGACCGCCGACCTCGACGACGAAAGCTAGCCCGGGTTAGCTCGCCCGCCGTCCCGCACACACCACCGAATCCGGCCGGGAACCCGGCCGTCGGCGGCGGGCTAACCCACCTAACCCATCTCACTTTCCGCAGGCCAGAAGCCATACGGCCCGGCTAACCGGCGAGGTTAGAAACCTAACCCGGATTCCGCGACCTAACTCACCGATCTCACCGCCACGCGACACCACCGCAGGGGTGCTCGCGCCGGCACCTCCTACCCGAAAACAGGCACACACCGTCACCAACGGAAGGGACCTGAGATGGCGACCCAGTACGCGCACATCGGCAAGAAGTCCTGGTGGTCCGGCAACGTCAAGACGCTCTGCGGCCTGACCATCCCGCCCGGCGAGGCCAAGACGTTGTGGTTCCCGATGTTCGTCAAGACCTGCCCCGGCTGCGCCGCCGTGCAGGCCGCCCAGCAGGCCAAGTAGCCGCGCCGGTCAGCCCAAGCACCGCATCCCAGACAACCGTCCGGAAAGGACTCCTGACATGGCTGCTTTCGCTCCCTACCGCTGGGCCGCCGACGCCACCGGCGTGTGGGCCCACCAGTTCCTGTCCGCTGCACCGGATGTTCCGGTCGCTGAGGTGGTGGACGAGATCGCGGCGCTCGTCGGTCGCACAGGTGTGCCGCTGACCGCCTACGCCCGCACCGGTGGCAGCGACTTCTGCTCATCGCTGCTGCTGGTGCGCGACCCCAGCGTCACCCACGGCACCCCGGCCCTGGACGACTGCGAACGCGCCGCCGCCCAGCTGGCCACCGGCGACAACTGGCACAGCCGGGGCCAGATGATCCGCTCCGCCGTGCTGGTTGTCATCGGACTGCGCGAGGGCTACGCCCCGGGCGCCCGGGTGCACACCTTCGCCGAGTTCGAGCAGCGGGTGATGCGTGAGCAGCGGGTGTGGTCCGGGATGTCGGCGGAACTCATCTCGGCTCGCCGACTGCCCGACGGCGACGTGCAGGTCTACCGAGAGCCGGGCGCGCTGACCTTCGCCGACTGGGAACAGCTGCCCGCCCTCGCCGCGATCGCCGACGACTTCGGGCAGGACCGGTTCGTCACTCACGACTGGCTCGCCCACCGCACCACCGCCTACAGCCGCACCACCGGAAAGGGCGCCTGATGACCACAATGGACACGCTCACCGCGGCATTGGCCGCCGCGGCCCGCGGGTGGCACGTCTTCCCGCTCCGGCCGGGCAGCAAGCGCCCGGCCGGGCACGCCGAAGACGGCTGCCCCGGTACCGGCCGGTGCGCCGGCGGACACCGCACCTGGGAGCAGCGCGCCACCACCGACCCGGACAAGATCCGCGCCGCGTGGACCCAGGCGCCGTACGGCATCGGGGTGGCCACCGGGCCGTCCGGGCTGTGCGTGCTCGACCTCGACACGCTCAAGTCCGGCGAGACCGTGCCGGAGCGGTGGGCCGCGGCCGGCGCGCGGTCCGGCGAAGACGTCCTCGCCGTCGTCGCCGACGAGGCCGGTGAGGAGCTGCCCGGGGACACGCTCACGGTCCGGACTCCCTCGGGCGGGCTGCACCTGTACTACCGGCTGCCGGGGGACGTGACACTGCGGAACACCCGCGGCGAGGACGGCAACGGCCTGGGCTGGAAGGTCGACACCCGCGCCGGCGGCGGCTACGTCGTCGGCCCCGGCACGGTCACCACCACCGGCCGGTACGCGTTCCTGTGGGACGGCGAGGTCGCGGAGCTCCCCGGCTGGCTGGTCGACCGGCTCACCCCCGCGCCGCTGCCGGCCGCGCCGGTGCTGCCGATCCGGCCCGCCGGCGGCCGGCGCTCCCGCTACCTCGACGCCGCGGTGCGGGCGGAAGCGGGGAAGGTCGCCGACGCGCGGCAGAACCGCAACGGCACGCTCTTCGCCGCCGCGGTCGCCCTCGGGCAGCTCGTGGCCGGCGGTGCGCTCACCGAAGACGAGGTGCGCGCCGCGCTGATGACCGCGGCCGGCCGCCACATCGGCACGCGGCAGTTCACCGCCCGCGAAGCCGAAACCACGATCGCGTCCGGTCTGCGGGCCGGCGCCAAGCGTCCCCGCCGGATCGCCTGACCTGCACGTTGTCACGTCCCTGGAGGTCCGAACCATGACCACGCCCCGGCCGCTGGCCGCCGTGCCGACACCGCCCGTCCGCCGCACCCGGTGGACGGATGCCGAGCTGATGCGAGAGGAGTTTCCGCCGGTCAAGTGGGCCGTTCCCGGCCTGCTCGCCGAAGGGGTCAACCTGCTGGCCGGTGCGCCGAAGCTGGGGAAGTCATGGATGTCCCTCGGGCTCGCCGCGTCCATCGCGAACGGGGAACCCGCGCTCGGCTCGATCGAGGTCGAACGCGGCCCGGTCCTCTACTGCGCGCTGGAGGACACCGGCCGCCGGTTGCAGCGCCGGCGGCGGCAGCAGATCGCCGCCGGTGGGCGCCCGTCGCCGCTGCTGACCCTGGAAACCTCGTGCCCCACCATGAACGCCGGTGGGGACGAGGTGCTCCGGGAGTGGCTGGAGGAGAACCCGACGGCCCGGTTGGTCATCATCGACACGCTGCAGAAGATCCGGGGCCCAGTCCTGCCCGGGGCGTCTGCCTACGCCTCCGACTACGCCGCGGGCGCCCGGTTCAAGGAGATCGCCGACCACTACGGCGTGCCGTTCCTGCTGATCCACCACGTCCGCAAGCAGGACGCTGACGACTGGCAGAACATGGTGTCCGGCACTGCCGGGCTGACCGGCGCGATGGACGCCACCCTGGTGCTCGAGCGCGCCCGTGGGCAGGCCGATGGCGTGCTGCACGTGACCGGCCGCGACGTCGAAGAGACCGACTACGCGATGACCTTCGACGCGACCGCCGGCGCCTGGACCAAGCTTGACGGCCCCGCCGCCGATCACCTGGTCGCCGACACCCGCGCCGACATCCTGCGCCTGCTGCGCGAGCACGGGCCGCTCAAGCCCGCCCGGATCGCCGAAGCGCTCGACACCGTCCCGAACACCGTCCGCAAGACCTGTGCGCGCATGGCCGACGCGGGACAGCTGCACAAGACCCCGGACGGCACGTACAGCGCCCCCGGTACCAGCGACAACGGGGACACCCCCGAGGTGTCCCACCTGTCCCCGCTGTCCCTCAATGGCACCTGACCAGCGCAAACGGGTGTGACAGCGGGTGGGACACCCCACCACACCTGTCACCCGGCCGTCACCGCCGCGGCCGGCGACTGCGAGCCATAGGGACGTGACAAAGCCCAGCTCACTGCACCGAGAGGAGATCCGGATGTGTCGATCAGCCGCCGAAGGTGGCCGCCGGTGCAACGGTCGCAGCTGCGGCGCCGCCGGCGCCCGCGCCCGCCAGGCCCGCTCCCGCGCCCGCCGCGGCCTGGAAGCCGCCCACGCCGCCGGCGACCCGGCCGCGGTCGCCGCTGCCGAAGCCAAATACACCGCCGCCACCGGCAACCCGCCGCCCGACGCCGGCACGTTCACCGGCCAGCTGCCCACCCCGACCCCGCCGGAGAAGCCCATGCCCAAGCCCGACGAAACGAAGCCCAGCAAGCCGGAACCGAGCAGCACGCCGACCGGATCCACTGAGGAGCGCATCCGCGACGCCGTGGCGAAGCTGGCCACGGCGGACGGCGAATGGGTCAGTCTCGTGGAACTCCGCAAGGCTCTCGGAGACGTCGACCACAACGAGCTGACCCGGGTCCTGCGGGACATGGACCGCAACAATCCCAACGTCGATTTCGTACCGGAGGACAACCGCAAGGTCCTCACCGACGTGGACAACGCCGCGGCGATCGAGATCGGCGGCGACGCCCAGCACTTCATGCGGATCGAGCGCCCACACGACACCAGTGCGAAGGACCGCGTGCAGGCCGCCGGCATCGGCAACGCCACCGATGACGATCTCGCCCAAGCCCTGCGGGACCCTCTGATTCCGTCGCGGACCTACGACGAGATCCGGGCCGAGCAGAAACGCCGCGGACTCCCGTAGCCGCCTGACCTGCACGTTGTCACGTCCCCGACAGGTGTGACACCAGCGACCACCCCACCGGTGTCACACCTGTCACTCCGTCACTCAACCCACCCTGACCAGCACAAACAGGTGTGACACCTGCTGTGACACCCTCGAAAGGAGCCACCCATGTTCGTCGCCTCCACAGTCGCTCGCCTAGTTCCGGAGACACCGACATGGCCGCACGTGAACACCTCACCGTTGACGAGTTCTGCGAAGAGTTCGATATCGCCCGCTCGACCTTCGATGACTGGCGTGCCAAGGGACGCGCGCCGCGCTGCCTGAAGCTCCCCAACCGCCAATTGCGCATCCGACGTGCCGACGTCGATGCCTGGCTTGAGTCCTGTTTGGAGGCCGCGTGAACACGAGCTATCAGGTGCGCGTTTTCGGCATTACGCCGCGCAAGAACCGACAGGGCAAGGTCACCGCCCACGCGGTGCGGTGGCAGGTCGAGAAGTCCCGGTTCTGGAAGACGTTCAAGGTTGCCGCGCAGGCGGACAGCTTCCGTTCGGAACTCATCACGGCACAGCGAGCCGGTACGCCCTTCGACCTCACCACCGGGTTGCCGGTGGAACACAGCAAGCCGGTTGAGCGCATGTCGTGGTTCGTGATGACGTGCAAGTACCTGGACATGAAATGGCCGGATCTTGCCGCCACGGCACGCCAAACCACTGCTGAGGCGTTGATTCGGGTGCTGCCGGTCTTCGTGCCGGACAAGCCGGGGCGGCCGGATGCCGAGACGATTCGGTCGGTGGTTCGCCAATGGGGGTACAACACGCCAAGGCGCGAGTCGGACGCGCTGCCGGTCGATGCGGCGCGAGTACTCGACTGGCTTTCTCGCCACACCGCGTCCGTGTCGACGGCCGCGGAGGCTGAGACGCTGCGCAGCTTGCAGCGAGCCGTCACGAAAAGGCTCGACGGCAAGCCTTACGCGCCCACGGTCGCCCGTCGAACCCGTTCGGTGCTGTCCAACGCGCTCGACTACGCCGCGAAAGAACTCAAGGTGCTTGATGGCAACCCGTTGCCGGACACGAAATGGGCCAACATGCCGAAGGGCAAGCGCAAGGTCGATCGGCGTGCGGTTCCCAATCCGATACAGGCACGTACGTTGCTGCGGATCGTGGGGGAGACACCTCGTAGTGGCGATCGGCTCGAAGCGTTCTTTGCGCTGATGTACTTCGCCGCGCTCCGTCCGGAGGAGGCGACAAACCTTCGCAAGGAGCAGCTGTCGCTGCCTGTTCCTCAAAAGAACCCCGACAGTGGGCAACTTGAGTACGACTGGGGGACACTGCACCTCGAAGAAGCAAGGCCGTACATCGATGCTCTGTGGACCGACGCCGGCACAGTGGGGGAGGACCGGCCGCTGAAGTCGCGGTCCGCAGGGGAGGTGCGGCCGGTGCCCTGCGCACCCGAGCTGACCGCCATCCTGTGGCGCCACATCGAGCAGTTCGGCTACGGCCCGGATGGGCGCCTGTTCGTCGGTGAGCGCGGGGGACCGGTCTCGAAGGTCACCTACACCAAGGTGTTCCGTGCGGCTCGTGAGGCGACGTTCACGGCCGAAGTGGCGCGGGGTCCGCTGGTACGCCGGCCGTACGACCTCCGCCACGCCGCGGTGAGTACGTGGCTGGCTGCCGGTGTGCCGGCCGCGACGGTCGCGCTGTGGGCCGGTCAGTCGATCGCAGTGCTGCTGGAGGTCTACGCCAGCTTCCTCGACGGCGGGGAGGAGGCCGCCAAGCGGCAGATCGAACGCGTGCTCGGCACCCCGCCGCCGCGGTGAGCGCGCACACGCATCGCACACAGACGCCCGGATTCGGTCGTGGTCCGCCGTGGTTGGCCGGGTAAGACATGAATCGGCCCCTACCGCGTTCTCGCTGGTAGGGGCCGGTTTTGCGTGTTCAAGAAGGGTGCCCTCGGCAGGATTCGAACCTGCGACACCTGCCTCCGGAGGGCAGTGCTCTATCCCCTGAGCTACGAGGGCCCATCGCTGGGCGACTCCGAAAGCTTAGCGCATGCCCCGTCACCTTCCTCCCGCAGGTGGTCCGACTGACAAACGCGCAGGTCAGCGCCAACAAGTTGATCCATTCGACCGGACGTCGCTAGCGTGGGAGGCCCACCTGAAGGAGCCGAGATGGCCGAGCCGTTCCAGGTAGCTCTCGATGAGGGCGATGTCGCCGATCTGCGGGAGCGGCTGCGGCGGACCCGGTGGCCCGAGCGCGAGACCGTCGATGACTGGTCGCAGGGGGTTCCGCTCGCCTACGTGCGCGAGCTCTGCCGTGACTGGGGCGAAGAATACGACTTCGGGTTCGCCCGCCGGCTCAACGCCTTTCCGCAGTTCCGGGCCACCGTCGACGGTGTCGGCCTGCACTTCCTGCACGTCCGGTCACCCGAGGCCGATGCGCTGCCGCTCGTGCTGACCCACGGGTGGCCCGGGTCCGTTCTCGAATTCCTCGACGTCCTCGGGCCGCTCACCGATCCCGCCAAGCACGGGGGTGATCCCGCCGATGCCTTCCACGTCGTCGCGCCGTCGCTGCCCGGGTTCGGGTGGAGCGACAAGCCCGCGCTGAAGATCCCGCGGGTTGCCGAGCTGTGGGACGCGCTCATGCAGGAACTCGGCTACGACCGCTACGGCGCCCAGGGCGGCGACTGGGGTGCCGCCATCACCAACGCGCTCGCGCGGTCCGGTCACGTGGCCGGCGTGCACGTCAACTTCGCGCCCGTGCGGATGGACATCGACGACCCGACGCCCGCGGAGCGCCGGGCGCTGGCCGATCTGCAGGAGTTCCGGCGGAGCGGCAGCGGCTACTCCGCCCAGCAGGGCACCCGGCCGCAGACGCTCGGCTACGGCCTCACCGACTCGCCCGCCGGCCAGGC
Organism: Amycolatopsis sp. NPDC003731; assembly: GCF_053586895.1. NCBI lineage: Bacteria > Bacillati > Actinomycetota > Actinomycetes > Pseudonocardiales > Pseudonocardiaceae > Amycolatopsis > Amycolatopsis sp. NPDC003731. Next base: position 59,108 of record NZ_JBSFNC010000032.1, read on the forward strand.
CGCCTGGATCGTCGAGAAGTTCTGGGCCTGGACCGACCACAAGGGCCACCCGGAGGACGCCGTCGACCGGCAGCGCATCCTGGACGACATCTCCGTCTACTGGTTCACCGCGACCGCGGCCTCCTCGGCCCGGATGTACTGGGAGAACAACGACCGCGATCTCTCCACTGTGGACGTTCCGGCGGGTGTTTCGGTGTTCCCCAAGGAAATCGTCCGGCCGTCGCGGCGGCAGGCCGAGCAGCGTTATACGGATCTGCGGTGGTTCGAGGAACTGCCCGTCGGCGGGCACTTCGCCGCGATGGAGCAGCCCGGCCTGTTCGTCGACCAGGTCCGCGGCTTCTTCCGGCTGGTGCGTTAGGCGAGCGGGTCGCTCACCCGGATGGTCGACGCCGAAGCGTGACGAGTCCGCCTGGCGGGAAACCCCGGCTGGTGGATTGGGCGGCTCCGCCGCGCGGGGTAGCTTGCGGATGGGTGAACTTAGGCTGCCCTCTGTTGCATATATGCGCATCCGACTATATGTTTGGCCCGAAGGTAAACCGGGAACGGAGGCGGAATGGGTCAGGGACACGGCCACGGGCACGCGGTCGCGCCGGCGAGCGCGTCGGGACGCCACGTGCGGGGGCTGGCCATCGCCCTGGGCATCGGTGCCGGGTTCATGGTGCTCGAGTTCGTCGTCAGCCTGACGACCGGCTCGCTGGCCCTGATGTCGGACGCCGCCCACATGTTCACCGACGTCCTCGGCGTGGCGATGGCCCTGGCCGCGATCATGCTGGCGCGGCGCAGCGGCCCGACGGTCGGCCGCACGTTCGGCCTCTACCGCGCGGAGGTGCTGGCCGCGCTGGCCAACGCGCTGCTGCTGTTCGGCGTCGCGGGCTACGTCCTGATCGAGGCGATCGGCCGCATCGGCGACCCGCCGGCGGTCCCGGGCCTGCCCGTCCTGCTGGCCGCGGCGGCCGGCCTGGTGGCCAACCTGGTGTCGTTCGCGGTGCTGCGCGCGGGCGCGAAGGAGAGCATCAACGTCCGCGGCGCGTACCTCGAGGTCCTGGCCGACCTGATCGGCTCGGTCGGCGTCCTGGTCAGCGGCGCGGTGACGCTGCTGACGGGCTGGCGCTACGCCGACCCGATCATCGGTGTCGCGATCGGGCTGTGGGTGCTGCCGCGCACGTGGACGCTGGCCCGCCGCGCGCTGCGCATCCTGTTCCAGCACGCCCCGCAGGGCGTGGACGTCGGGGCGATCAACGCGGAGCTGTCGGCACTGCCCGGGGTGGCGGACGTGCACGACCTCCACGTGTGGACGCTGACGTCGGGCATGGAGGTGGCTTCGGCGCACCTGACGCTGGCGCCCCCGGCGAAGCAGTCGGACGTGCTGACGGAAGCGCAGGACCTGCTGTCTTCGCGGTACGCGATCGAGCACGCGACCCTGCAGGTGGAGGCGCCGTCGTGTGCGCGCCGCTGCCAGGAGCTGTCCTGGTAGAACGCCCTGGTCAAGCGGGCAGCGGCTGGGCTCCCCGGCCCGAGAGCATCAGCTTCATCTGGTCCATTTCCGCGCCCTGCGACGTCAGGATGCTGTTCACCAGCGCCTTCAACGCCGGCAGCGTCGAATGCGCGGCCGCGTACTGGGCCATCGACGTCCCGCCCTGGTGGTGACGCAACATCAGCTGCAGGAAGAAGACGTCGAACGCGCGGCCCGACAGCGACCGCAGCTTGGAAAGCTCCTGGTCCGTCGCCATGCCCGGCATCAGCGGACCGCCCGCCGGGTTGATCGAAGACGGGGCCATCGACATGCCGTCGTGACCCGGCATCGGTTCCGTCATCCACTGCATCGGGGCGCCGATCGGCTGCTCGGGCTGGTCCCACAGCATGAGCCAGCCCTTCATCCGGCCGACCTGCTCGAGCTGCGTGCGCTCGATGTCGAACGACAGCTGCTTGATCTCCGGGTCGGTCGTGCGGTCGCGGGCGATGCCCGCCATCGTCACCGCCTGGAGGTGGTGCGTCGACATGTCCTGGGCGAAGCCGACCTCGACCGAGCCGGCGGCCGGCACCGCGGCCGCCGGCTCGTCGTCGATGGCGCGGGTCAGGAACATCCCGGCCGTCGCGCCGATCAGCAGGACCGCCAGCAGCGTCCCGCCGATGATCACCCACCGTGACCAGGTCGGCTGTTCGGTGTCGAGGTCGGCTTCGGACATCACTTGGTCGGTGTCGGGGAAGCGGGGGCGGACGCGGGAGCGGAGGAGGCCGGCATGCCGTTCTCACCCTGGGCGGCGGTGCTGCCCTTGTAGTCCATCGGCTTCGCGTCGGGGCCCGGCTTCGACGCGTCGAACGGCGGCGGGTTGTCCGGGTCGAACTGGCCCGGGACCGCGTCGCAGGACGCGCCCACCTCGGGGTACACGCCGTTCGGGTTGCTGCGCAGCGCCGCGATGAACTCGTCGATCCGCGGGTCGTTGGCGTCGTCCAGCTTCAGCTGGTGGCCCCACGACTGCAGCGAGATCGGCTTGTCCAGGCCCGGGTACGGCGACATCATCGTGTACGGCTTGCCCTTGGCGCGGACGCTCAGCAGGTTGAGCGCGTCACCCGAGATCTGCTGCGGGTTGTAGGCGATCCAGACGGCACCGTGCTCCAGCGCGTGCACCATGTTCTCGGTGCGGACGGCGGTCGGGTACACGGTGCCGGTGCAGGTGGCCCAGGTCTGGTCGTGCGGGCCGCCGAACGGCGGGGTCTTGTCGTAGGCGACGCGCTCGGTCGGGAGCACGTGGACGCTGCCCGTGTAGGTCGCGGTCACCACGCCGGGGATGCGCTTCGAGGGGTCGGGGTCCTGCGCGCTCGGCGCGAACGACGCGGCGGCGGCCTCGCGGTCGGCCTGCTCACGCTTCGGCGCGGACTGCACCATGTAGTAGATGATCACCGAGGCGGCCAGCGCCACGACGGCGACGACGGCGACGATCGTGCCCCAGGGCGTCCCCTTCTTGCTCACCACGGAACCGCGGGCCGCCTTCACCGCCGACCCCTTTTTCCGAGTTGTCCCGTTCGCCATGGCTTCCGCGTTCTCCCTCTGGTGGCTGCGGACGGATTCCCGCCCGGGCCAGTGTAGAGACCACGCGTCTGATCACCGTTAACGCCTCACACACCCACGGATCGTGATGTGGCCGAGACCGATGAAAGCCCCCGACCAGGGCACACCTAGAATTCGGCAAGTGACTCCCGCCGCTCTCGCCGACCTGGTCCGCAGCTCCGCCGTGCAGGTGCTCGCCGCACGCGGCATCGACGACACCGTGCTGCCGGAGCAGGTGACCATCGAACGCCCGCGCAACCCCGAACACGGCGATTACGCGACGAACCTCGCCCTCCAGGTGGCCAAGAAGGCCGGCCTCAAGCCGCGCGACTTCGCCGAAGCGCTCGCCGAGGCGGTCTCGGCGGACGACGGCGTCGCCTCGGCCGAGGTCGCCGGCCCCGGCTTCCTCAACTTCCGGCTCGCCGCCGCCGCGCAGGGCGACATCGTGCGCCAGGTGCTCGACGCCGGCGCCGCGTACGGCCGCGGCGACGCGCTGGCCGGCACGAAGATCAACCTCGAGTTCGTCTCCGCGAACCCGACCGGCCCGATCCACCTCGGCGGCACCCGCTGGGCCGCGGTCGGCGACGCGCTGGGCCGCGTGCTGGCCGCGCAGGGCGGCGACGTCACCCGCGAGTACTACTTCAACGACGCCGGCGCCCAGATCGACCGGTTCGTCCGGTCGCTGATCGCCGCCGCGAAGGGCGAGCCCGCGCCGGAGGACGGCTACGCGGGCGGCTACATCAACGACATCGCCGCCGAGGTCATCAAGGCCGAGCCGAGCGCGCTGTCGCTGCCGGAGGAGCAGCGCCACGAGACGTTCCGCCGGATCGGCATCGAGCTCATGTTCGGCGAGATCAAGTCCAGCCTGCACGAGTTCGGCACCGACTTCGACGTCTACTTCCACGAGGACTCGCTGCACAAGTCCGGCGCGGTCGACGCCGCCGTCCAGGAGCTCAAGGACTCCGGGAACCTCTACTTCGAAGACGGCGCCTGGTGGCTGAAGTCCAAGGAGTACGGCGACGACAAGGACCGCGTCGTCATCAAGCAGGACGGCAACCCGGCCTACATCGCCGGCGACCTGGCCTACTTCAAGGACAAGCGCAACCGCGGCTTCGACCTGTGCATCTACATGCTCGGCGCGGACCACCACGGCTACATCGCCCGCCTCAAGGCCGCGGCCGCCGCGTTCGGCGACGACCCGGCGACGGTCGAGGTGCTGATCGGCCAGATGGTCAACCTGGTCAGCGACGGCAAGCCGGTCCGGATGTCCAAGCGCGCCGGCACCGTGATCACCATGGAGGACCTCGTCGAGGCCGTCGGCGTCGACCCGGCCCGCTACGAGCTGATCCGCTACTCGGTGGACTCCACTTTGGACGTCGACCTGGACCTGCTGCGCAAGCACTCCAACGACAACCCGGTCTACTACGTCCAGTACGCCCACGCGCGGCTGGCGTCTCTGCAGCGCAACGCGGCCGACCTCGGCATCAAGTCCACTTCGGACGTCGACTTCGGACTCCTGACGCTGCCCGCCGAGGGCGACCTGATCCGCACCATCGGCGAATTCCCGGAAACCGTGCGCCGCGCCGCCGAAATGCGGGAGCCGCACCGGATCGCGCGCTACCTCGAAGAACTCGCGGGCGCCTACCACAAGTTCTACACCGTGGGCCGCGTGCTGCCCATGGGCGACGAAGAGGCGACCCCTCTGACGTTCGCCCGGCTCGCGCTGTGCGAAGCCGCCCGCCAGGTGCTGGCGAACGGCCTCGCCCTCCTCGGTGTCTCCGCTCCGGAACGGATGTAAGAAATGGCGCACCCCGCGGGCCCCAGGCACGCCGACGTCTACCCCCACGCCGACACCTCCGGGCTCCAGCCGTCCGGGGTCGAGGAGCTCGACAAGCTGCCCGCGAAAGTGTGGCCGCGCAACACCTTCCGCGCCGCCGACGGCGTCGTCCGGATCGCCGGCGTCGACGTCCGCGAGCTCGCCGAGCAGCACGGCACGCCGCTGTTCGTCGTCGACGAAGCCGACTTCAAGTCCCGGTGCGCGGACTACGCCGAGGCCTTCGACGACCCGTCGCTGGTGCACTACGCGTCCAAGGCGTTCCTCTCCATCGAGATCGCCCGCTGGGTGGCCGAGCAGGGGCTGAGCCTGGACGTCTGCAGCGGCGGCGAGCTCGCCGTGGCGCAGCGCGCGGACTTCCCGGCCGAGCGGATCACCTTCCACGGCAACAACAAGTCGCCCGCCGAGCTCGAGGCCGCGGTCGTCGCCGGGGTCGGCACGGTCGTGCTCGACTCCTACTTCGAGATCGCCCGGCTGGCCGACATCGCCGCGCGCCACGACGTCGTGCAGCCGGTGCTGATCCGGGTCACCGTCGGCGTCGAGGCGCACACCCACGAGTTCATCGCGACCGCCCACGAGGACCAGAAGTTCGGGTTCTCCCTGGCCAGCGGGGACGCCGCCGAGGCGGTCCGCCGGGTGCTCAACGCGCGGTCGCTCAAGCTCGTCGGCCTGCACAGCCACATCGGTTCGCAGATCTTCGACGCCGACGGCTTCGAGGTCGCCGCCCGCCGCGTCGTCGGGCTGCTCGCCGACCTGGCGAAGGAGCACGGCCCCGAGCTGCTCGACCAGCTGAGCCTGGTCGACCTCGGCGGTGGCTTCGGCATCGCCTACACCGAGAAGGACAACCCGCCGCCACCCGCGCAGATGATCACGCAGATCCGCGAGATCGTCCGCAAGGAGTGCGCGTACGCGGGCCTGCCGGTGCCGCGGATCGCCGGCGAGCCGGGCCGCGCGATCGCCGGTCCCGGCACGATCACGCTCTACGAGGTCGGCACCATCAAGGACGTCTCGCTCGGCGACGAGTCGGCGCGGCGGTACGTCAGCGTCGACGGCGGGATGAGCGACAACATCCGGACCGCGCTCTACGACGCCGTGTACGACGTCCGGGTCGTTTCCCGCTCCGCGGGCGACAACGAGCAGCCGGTGCAGGCCGTGTTGTCCCGGGTCGTGGGAAAACACTGTGAATCCGGCGACATCGTCGTACGAGACTGCTGGCTGCCCGACACGCTGGCTCCCGGCGACCTGCTGGCGGTCGCGGCGACCGGCGCGTACTGCTACTCGATGGCGAGCACGTACAACCGGATGCCCCGCCCGGCCGTGGTCGCCGTGCGCAACGGCAGCTCCCGGCTGCTGCTGCGGCGGGAGACGACCGACGACATGCTGCGCCTGGAGGTCTGAAACACCGTGTCTGCCCCGGAACGACGTCCGATCAGGGTCGCGCTGCTCGGCTGCGGGACCGTCGGCGGCGAGGTCGCCCGGCTGCTCACCGAGCAGGCCGGCGAACTGGCCGCCCGCGCCGGCGCGCCGGTCGAGCTGGCCGGCATCGCCGTCCGCCGCCCGGACAAGCACCCCGAGCTGCCGCCGGAGCTGCTGACCGCCGACGTCGAGCAGCTCGTCACCAGCGAAGACGTCGACGTCGTCGTCGAGCTCGTCGGCGGCATCGAGCCGGTCCGCGGCTGGCTGCTCGCCGCGCTGAAGGCGGGCAAGTCCGTCGTCACGGCGAACAAGGCGCTGCTGGCCGAGCACTCCGCCGACCTGTTCGAGGCGGCCGACGCCGCGGGCGCCGACCTGTACTTCGAGGCCGCGGTGGCCGGCGCGATCCCGCTGCTGCGCCCGCTGCGCGAATCCCTCGCCGGCGACCGGATCACCCGCGTGATGGGGATCGTCAACGGCACCACGAACTACATCCTGTCGGCGATGGACTCGACCGGCGCCGGCTACGCCGAGACGCTCGACGAAGCCAGCCGGCTCGGGTACGCCGAGGCCGACCCGACCGCCGACGTCGACGGCTACGACGCCGCGTCGAAGGCCGCGATCCTGGCGTCCCTCGCCTTCCACACGCGCGTGACGGCGTCGGACGTGCACCGCGAGGGCATCGCCGACGTCACCGCCGCCGACCTCGCCGCGGCCCGGATGCTGGGCCGCACGGTGAAGCTGCTGGCCATCTGCGAGCGGGTCACCGACGACGACGGCGTCGAGTCGGTGTCCGCCCGTGTGCACCCGGTGATGATCCCGCGCAGCCACCAGCTGGCCGGCGTCGGCGGCGCGTTCAACGCCGTCTACGTCGAGGCCGACGCCGCGGGCGAGCTGATGTTCTACGGCCAGGGCGCGGGCGGCGCGCCGACCGCGAGCGCGGTGCTCGGCGACCTCGTCGCGGTGGCCCGCAACCGGGTCGTCGGCGGCCGCGGCCCGCGGGAATCCGCGCACGCGGCCCTGCCGGTGCGGCCGATGGGCCAGACGCCGACCCGGTACCACGTGAGCCTGTCCGTGGCCGACCGCGCCGGTGTGCTCGCCCAGGTGGCGCAGGCGTTCGCCGACCACGGCGTCAGCATCGCGGCGGTGCGGCAGAGCGACGTCGGCGACCGCGCGAGCCTGGTCGTGGTGACGCACCAGGCTCCCGACGCCGCCCTTCAGTCCACTGTGGACGAAATCGGCCGGCTCGACGTCGTCCACGAAGTTGTCAGCGTGATGCGGGTGGAAGGCGAAGACCAGTGATCAGGCACCCCTGGCCCGGGCTCATCGAGGCGTACCGGGACCGCGTCCCGGTCCCGGACGGCGCGCGGGTCGTCACGCTCGGGGAGGGCAACACGCCGCTGCTGCCCGCCCACCACCTGTCCGAGCTGACCGGCTGCGAGGTGTACCTCAAGGTCGAGGGCGCGAACCCGACCGGCTCGTTCAAGGACCGCGGGATGACCGTGGCCATCACGCACGCGCTGGCCAGCGGCCTCAAGGCGGTGATCTGCGCGTCGACCGGCAACACGTCCGCCTCGGCTGCCGCCTACGCCGCCCGCGCCGGGCTGACCTGCGCGGTGCTGGTGCCCCAGGGCAAGATCGCCATGGGCAAGCTCGCCCAGGCCGTCCTGCACGGCGCGCGGATCCTCCAGGTCGACGGCAACTTCGACGACTGCCTCGAACTGGCCCGCAAGACCGCGGCCGACTACCCGGTCACGCTCGTCAACTCGGTCAACCCGGTGCGCATCGCGGGCCAGAAGACCGCCGCGTTCGAGATCTGCGACGTGCTCGGCACCGCGCCGGACATCCACTGCCTGCCGGTCGGCAACGCCGGCAACATCACCGCCTACTGGGCGGGGTACGCCGAGTACGCGGCCGACGGTGTGGTGAAGAACACTCCACGGATGTTCGGCTTCCAGGCGGCCGGCGCGGCGCCGCTGGTGCACGGCGAGCCGGTGGCGGACCCGGAGACGGTCGCCACCGCCATCCGGATCGGCAGCCCGGCGTCCTGGACCGCCGCGGTGAAGGCGAAGGACGAGTCCGACGGGCTCTTCGAAGCCGTCACCGACGAGAAGATCCTCGAGGCCTACCGGCTGCTGGCCGGCCGCGAAGGCGTCTTCGTCGAGCCGGCGTCGGCCACCAGCGTGGCGGGCCTGCTGGCCACGGCCGCCGACGGCCGGCTGCCGCGCGGTTCGCGGGTCGTCTGCACGGTCACCGGGCACGGCCTGAAGGACCCCCAGACGGCGCTGGCGGGCAACGTCGAGGTCGAGCCGCTGGCCGTGGACCCCTCGGCGGTCGCGGCGGCGCTGGACCTGCGGTGAACGCCTTCCGGGTCACCGTCCCGGCGTCCACGGCGAACCTCGGGCCGGGCTTCGACGCCTTCGGGATGGCGCTGAGCCTCTACGACGTCGTCGAAGTGCGGGTCACCGACACCGGGCTCAAGGTCGAGGTGATCGACGCGGGTGCCGGCGGCGTCGCGGACGTCCCCACCGACGAGACCCACCTGGTGGTGCGGGCGATCCACGCGACCTGCGAGCACCTCGGCGTCGAGCTGCCCGGTCTGCACCTGCGCTGCCACAACGCGATCCCGCACGCGCGAGGCCTCGGCTCGTCCGCGGCGGCGGTCGTGTCCGGCGTCGCCGCCGGGTACGCGCTCGCCGGCCGGGAAATCGACGCGTTCGACGCGCTGCAGCTGGCCGCGGGCTTCGAAGGCCACGCCGACAACGCCGCCGCGAGCCTGCTCGGCGGCCTGGTCCTGGCCTGGTGCGACGGCGGCCGCTTCCACGCCGAACGGCTCACCCCGCACCCGTCGATCCGGCCGGTCGTCGCCGTGCCGTCGGTGCGCTCGGCCACCGCGACCACGCGCGGGTTGCTGCCGTCGACCGTGCCGCACGCCGACGCCGCGCACAACGCGGGCCGCGCCGCGCTCGCCGTCCACGCGCTGACGGCGAAGCCGGAGCTGCTGCTCACGGCCACCGAGGACCGGCTGCACCAGGATTACCGCGCCCCCGCCTACCCGGCGAGCACGCAGCTGGTGGCGACGCTCCGTGCACGGGGAGTGGCCGCCGCCGTCTCCGGCGCCGGTCCGACGGTGCTCGCGCTGACCACCGCGGGAATACTTCCGCCGGAGGTGGGCGTTACCGATTTCGACGTCCTCGAGCTGCCCGTGGATCTCACGGGCGTGCAGGTTGCGGCTCAGTAAAGGCTGGGTCACGTGGCCGACGAGGCAGCCGCCACGCGGGGGGTGGTTGTTGCACCCGGCACCGCCGCGGTCTACCCTCGGGGGCGTTCGATCACCGTGCGTTTCCGCACCCGATGCCGGTCCCGGGGAATCCCCGGATCCGCATCCGTCGTCGATCCGCCGAATCCGCACCGCCTGGCAAGCGGGGTAACGCGGAACGACTTGGGCGGGTTTCCGGTTTCGGCGGTGCCGAATTCCGTGTCCTCCGTTTGGAGGACGCAAACCCCTGTGGTGGAGGCGCTCCAGCTGTGTTCCGCACGGCCGAAGAGCTCATCTCGCGTATCGGGGGGCAACTACGCCGGTTCGCGATCAGAAGCGAGCGGCAGTCCGCTGATCCACCTGGAGGCGTGGATCGGTCAGGAAGGACATGTGTGAGCAACACCGATCTTTTGAGCGACGTGAGCGGCACGGCCGAGACGAACGGCACCGCCCCCGCTCCCAAGCGGACGGTCGGCGGGCTGACCGGTAAGACCGTCGCCGAACTGCGTTCGCTGGCTGGGGAGCTCGGCGTCGGCGAGACGACGGGCATGCGCAAGGGCGATCTGATCGCCGCGATCCGTGAGCGCCAGGGCAAGTCCCGCAAGCCGCGTGCGGCGGCCGAGACCTTGCCGCTGGAAGGTGTCGGCGAGCCGGCGAAGGCGGCCCCCAAGGCCGAGCCGAAGGCCGAGGCGCCCGCCACTGTGGTGGAGACCAAGCCGGAGCCGAAGGCCGAGGCGCCCGCGTCCGCGCCGTCGGACGCGCAGCCGCAGGCCGAGCGCCCGCAGCAGGACGGCCAGCAGGGCCAGGACGGCCAGCCCGAGGAGGGCGGCCGCAGCCGGCGTCGCCGCGGTTCCAACCGCGCCGCCGGGGCCCCGGACGGCCAGCAGGGCGGCGACCGCCAGCAGGGTCAGGGCGACCGCCAGCAGGGGAGCGACCGGCAGCAGGGCGACCGCAACCGCGACCAGCAGCGCCAGGGCGGTGGCAACCGCGGCGACAACCGGGGTGACAACCGCCAGGACGGCAACCGCGGCGACCGCCAGCGCAACAACCAGCAGGACGGCAACCGCGGCGACGGTAACCGCGGTGACAACCGCAACCAGCAGCCGGACGACGACGAGGAAGGCGGCCGTCGCGGCCGTCGCTTCCGCGACCGCCGTCGCCGGGGCAGCGGGGGCGGCCGGGGCGAAGGCGGCTCGCCGGACACCGAGATCCGCGAGGACGACGTCCTGCTGCCCGTCGCGGGCATCCTGGACGTGCTGGACAACTACGCGTTCGTCCGCACCTCCGGCTACCTCGCCGGCCCGAACGACGTCTACGTCTCGCTGTCGCTGGTCCGCAAGTACGGCCTGCGCCGCGGCGACGCCATCACCGGTGTCGTCCGCCAGCCGCGGGACGGCGAGCAGCAGCGGCAGAAGTTCAACCCGCTGGTGCGCGTCGACTCGATCAACGGCCTGGAGCCGGACGAGGCCAAGCGGCGTCCCGACTTCACCAAGCTGACCCCGCTGTACCCGAACGAGCGGCTGCGCCTCGAGACCGAGTCGCACAAGCTCACCACCCGCGTGATCGACCTGATCATGCCGGTCGGCAAGGGGCAGCGCGCCCTGATCGTGTCGCCGCCGAAGGCCGGCAAGACCACGATCATGCAGGACATCGCGAACGCGATCTCCACGAACAACCCCGAGTGCCACCTGATGGTCGTCCTGGTCGACGAGCGTCCGGAAGAGGTCACCGACATGCAGCGCTCGGTGAAGGGCGAGGTCATCGCCTCGACCTTCGACCGGCCGCCGTCCGACCACACGTCGGTCGCGGAGCTGTCGATCGAGCGGGCCAAGCGCCTGGTCGAGATGGGCCACGACGTCGTCGTGCTGCTCGACTCGATCACCCGCCTCGGCCGCGCGTACAACCTGGCGGCGCCGGCGTCCGGCCGGATCCTGTCCGGTGGTGTCGACTCGACCGCGCTGTACCCGCCGAAGCGCTTCCTGGGTGCGGCCCGCAACATCGAGAACGGCGGCTCGCTGACCATCTTCGCCACGGCGATGGTCGAGACCGGCTCGACGATGGACACGGTCATCTTCGAGGAGTTCAAGGGCACGGGTAACGCCGAGCTCAAGCTCGACCGGAAGATCGCCGAGCGTCGCGTGTTCCCGGCGGTCGACGTCAACCCGTCCGGTACCCGCAAGGACGAGCTGCTGCTCTCGCCGGACGAGCTCGCGGTCACCGTGAAGCTGAGCCGGGTGCTGCACGCGCTCGACTCGCAGCAGGCCATCGACCTGCTGATCTCGCGGCTGCGGAAGACGAAGACCAACGTCGAGTTCCTCATGCAGGTCTCGAAGACCGCCCTCGGCGGCGGCGAAGACGACTGAGTCCCGTCTGAAAGGGGGCCTTCCCGGTGCGCCGGGGAGGCCCCCTTCGCGGTGGGAATAGCTGGTCAGCGGGGTGCGTTCCAGTACACGTCTGCCCGTCTGGCAGAATCACCCGCTGAAGTCCGGCGCCGGTTCACCCCGCGAGAACGACTGGGGACCCGGAGCCAACGAGAGAGGACACCATGAAGAGCGGTATTCACCCCGAGTACGTGGTCACGAACGTGAACTGCGACTGCGGCAACAGCTTCACCACGCGCAGCACCAAGACCAGCGGCAACATCCACGTCGAGATCTGCTCGAACTGCCACCCGTTCTACACGGGCAAGCAGAAGATCATGGACACCGGTGGCCGGGTCGCGCGCTTCGAGGCTCGCTACGGCAAGCGCCAGAAGAAGGCCGACGCCAAGTAGCTTTTCCGACGACGCCCACTCGCCCGCGCGAGTGGGCGTCGTTTTTTGTCTTGTTCCCCGGGCTGAGAGGTGGCAGAGGTGGATTCGAGCTCGCTCAAGGGGCTGCTCGCCGAGCACGCGGAGCTGGAGCGGCAGCTGGCGGACCCGGCGGTGCACGCCGACCAGGGGCGCGCCCGCAAGCTCGGCCGCCGCTACGCCGAGCTGACGCCGGTGGTGCGGGCCGTCCACGAGCTCGACACGGCCCGGGATGACCTCGCGGCCGCGCGGGAGATGGCCGCGGAGGACGCGGAGTTCGCCGCCGAAGCCGAGGAGCTGTCGGCGAAGATCCCCGACCTGGAGTCGAAGCTCACCGAGCTCCTGCTGCCGCGCGACCCGTACGACGGCTCCGACGTCGTGATGGAGATCAAGTCCGGCGAGGGCGGCGAGGAGTCGGCCCTGTTCGCGGGCGACCTGCTGCGGATGTACCTGCGCTACGCCGAGCGCCACGGCTGGAAGGCGGAGGTCCTCGACTCGGTGGACTCCGACCTGGGCGGCTTCAAGGACGTCACGCTGTCGATCAAGACGAAGTCGGCCGAGGTCGACGGGGTGTGGTCGCGCTTGAAGTTCGAGGGCGGCGTCCACCGCGTCCAGCGTGTGCCGGCGACCGAGTCCCAGGGCCGGATCCACACCTCGGCGTCCGGCGTGCTCATCTACCCGGAGCCGGAGGAGGTCGAGGTCGAGATCGACCCGAACGACCTGCGCATCGACGTGTTCCGGTCCTCGGGCCCGGGCGGCCAGAGCGTCAACACGACCGACTCGGCGGTCCGGATCACCCACCTGCCGACGGGCATCGTGGTGTCTTGCCAGAACGAGAAGTCCCAGATCCAGAACCGCGCCCGCGCCCTGCAGGTGCTCCAGGCCCGGTTGCAGGCGATCGCGGAGGAGGAGGCGGCGGCGAAGGCGTCGGACGCCCGCAAGTCCCAGGTCCGCACGGTCGACCGCTCGGAGCGCATCCGGACGTACAACTTCCCGGAGAACCGCATCTCGGACCACCGGGTGAACTACAAGGCCTACAACCTGGACCAGGTCCTGGACGGCGATCTGGACGGCGTGCTGGACGCCTTGGCGACGGCGGACCGCGAAGAGCGCCTGGCGGCTCAGTCCGGCTGACGCCGTGTCGACCTCCTGATCACGCGTGTCGGCTTCCCGATCACGCGTGTCGACCCTTCACGCACAAGTCCCGGCTTCCGGTTCGTGCTTGGAGGGTCGACACGCGTGATTCGAGGGTCGACACGCGTGATTGAAGGGTCGACACGGCTGTCAGCCGGGCTGACGGGCGACCAGCCAGCAGAGGCAGAAGAGGTCGGCCGCGTCGAACGTGACGACCTGGTGCATGATCCGCATCGCGGGACCTTTCAGCCGGACCAGAAACCCGTGATGAAGCGCAGGTAGATCATCCCGCAGACCAGCGCGTTCGCGTAGAGCACGACGTGGACCGCGCCGCGCAGCCGCGGGCGGCGCTCGCCGAACAGCACCAGCGCCACGTACATCACCAGGCACGGCAGCAGGTACCGGTGCACCGACACCACGTTGTTGTTCATCGTCAGCATCACGATCGACGCGAACCCGAACAGCGCCAGCGGGATGCCCTTCGCGCGCAGCGCCACCAGGACGTACACCGAGGACGCGAACAGCAGCGCCAGGCCGATCATCGGCAGCACGTGGCTCATCAGCGTCCACGCGTCCATCTTGGTGTCGCCGAGCAGCGCGTGGCCGGTGATCTTGGCTTCGCGCCAGATCGTCTCGAGGATGTTCGGGTTGAACTTGTGGTACGACCACTCCCGCACGCCCTTGAGCGCGTTGAAGCTGCCGAAGAAGTCCCCGGTCTGGATCTTCATGACGACCATCACGCCGGCCAGGCCGACGAACGCCAGCGGGAACCACAGCAGGTTCCACGACAGCAGGCCGCGCAGTTTCCAGTCCTTCGACCGCCAGAACTCCAGGAAGCACAGGCCGACGAACACCGCCGCCGTGATGCGGGAGGCCGTCAGCGGGATGAGCGTCAGGCCCATCCAGAGCCATTGACGGCGCAACGCGAACAGGTAGGCCCAGAAGCCCAGCGCGCAGAACACCGCTTCGCTGTAGAACGAGTGCAGGAAGAACGCGGCGGGCGCGGTGAGGAAGGCCGCGACGACCAGCCACGGGGCCCGCTCCCCGTCGAAGAAGTAGCGGCCGATCTTGAGCAGCGCGACCGCGGCCAGCCAGGTGGCCACCAGGTTCACCAGGAACCCGGCGGTGAGCAGGCCGATCGTGCCGAAGCTGACCGTCTGCACCAGCCAGACCAGTACCGGGAACACCGGGTAGAACGCCCGCGTCGGGGCGTAGCTGCCGGTGTAGGCGTGCATGGCGATCTCGCCGTAGTTGCCGGCGTCCCAGCGGTAGGTGTGCGCGAGCAGGCTCATCGTCGAGCCGATGCCGGTCTTCGGGATGCCCTCGTCGGTCGGGCTGGACGGCGCGAACAGGTACGCCAGCGCGATCAGCACCACGTTCCAGGCCAGCACCACGGCGAAGACGCGCGCGTAATCGCCGTTCAGCCAGGCCCAGCGGCTCGCGCGGGCCGGCTCCGGCCGCTCCGGCTCGACCTGGTCGGTGACCCGGGACTCCACGGCCGTGCTAGTCATGCGTAACCTCCGCGACCGGCGCCCCGGCCGCGGGCGCGGGCCGGTGCCGGAAGACGACCTTGTGGTAGAGCACGTAGTTCCAGACCAGGCCGACCACGATCCCGGCGCCCTTCGGGATCAGCACGTTCACCCCGGGGAACGCGCTGGTGACCGCGAAGATGATGGCCGCCTGCACGACCCACAGGCCGAACGCGGTGACGCCGAAGAACAGCAGGGCCTGGCGCCGGACGTCGCCGTCCTTGGCGCGAAACGTGAAGTTCCGGTTGAGCGTGAAACTGAGCAGCATGCCCGTGGTCGTCGAGATGAAGTTGGCGACGAACAGCGGGACGCCCAGCGTCACCAGCAGCGCGTAGCCGAGGGCGTCGACGAGGGTGTTCGCCACGCCGACGATCCCGAAGCGCAGCTGGGTCGCCGAGATCAGCTTCACCGGGCGCCTCTTCCCGCGTCGGCGCCTTCCCGGGCCTCGGCCGGCACCGCCGGGCCCGTGCGCACCGACGCGACGCCGTAGAGCGGCCGGTTCTGCACCTGGGAGTACGTGCGGCCGATGTAGCTGCCGAGCACGCCGAGCATGATGATCTGGATCCCGCCGAGGAAGAACATCGCGATCCCGAGGAACGCCCAGCCGGGCACCGCGGTCTCCGGCGCGAACAGCTTGACGCCGCCGACGTAGAGGATGCCGACGAAGCTCAGGAACGAGATCAGGTAGCCCATCCGCGTGATCATCCGCAGCGGCGTCACCGAGAAGCCGAGGATGCCGTCGGCGGCGAAGCGCAGCATCTTGCGCAGCGGGTAGCCGGTGACGCCGGCGTGCCGCTTGTCGCGGTCGAACAGCACGGCCGTCTGCTTGAAGCCGATGTAGCTGACCAGCCCGCGCAGGAAGCGGTCGCGCTCGCGGTACTTGCGCAGCTCGTCGACGACCTTGCGGTCGATCAGCCGGAAGTCGCCGGTGTTCTTCGGGATGTCGACCGCGGCCATCTTCCGCAGGAACCAGTAGAACCCGCCGGCGGTGAGCTTCTTGAACGCCGAGTCCTGGCGCGAGCGGCGCTGCGCGTAGACGACGTCGAAGCCTTCTTCCCACTTCTCGATCAGCTCGAGCGCCACCCGCGGCGGGTCCTGCATGTCGCTGTCCATGATCACGACGGCGTCCGCGTCGACCAGGTCCAGCCCGGCGGTGACGGCCATCTGGTGGCCGAAGTTGCGGGACAGCTCGACGACCGTGACCCGCTCGTCGCGGGCGCTGAGCTCGGTGAGCTTGGCCAGCGAACCGTCCCGGCTGCCGTCGTCGACGTAGAGGAAGCTGAAGTCGTACTTGCCGGCGAGGGGGGCGGTCACCTCGTCCACCGTCCGGTGCAGCAGGTCGATGTTCTCTTCCTCGTTGTAGATCGGGAAGATGAACGCCACCCGGCGGGTGATCGGCTCTGTGGGCACTGCGGGGCTCCCCGGAGTTTCGGTGCGGAACGGTTCGGGCGGCGCCGTCGAGCAGGCGAATCCCCGACCCGGTGCCCTGCATCCTAGAAGATCGGGCCCGCCGCGATCCCGGCACCCGGCCGGGTGGGTAGTTGTCGGCCCCGCCGCGCGGGTGCCTCGATACGCTGGACGGCGAAGGACCGGCGCGTGTCCTCACGGGGGAGTTCCGCCTGGTGTGCCAGGCTCGACGAGGTGAAGGACGACGAGTGAATCGGCAGCCGCTGCGCCTGGCCATCATCGAGGCCACCCGGATCCTCGAGCGCGCGGGCGTCGCCTCGCCGCGGTTCGACGCCGAGGTGATCGCCGCGCACGTGCTCGGGGTCGAACGCGGCCGGCTGCCGATGGTGCCGCTGGTCGACCCGCCGGTCATCGAGGCCATCGGCCAGCTCGTCCAGCAGCGCGCCAAGCGCATCCCGCTGCAGTACCTGACCGGCTGGGCCGCGCTCGGCGACATCACGGTCGCGGTCGGTGCGGGCGTGTTCGTCCCGCGGCCGGAGACCGAGCTGCTGCTCGAGTGGGGCGTCAAGTTCCTGCAGGGCCGCGAGTTCCCGGTGGTGGTCGACCTGTGCACGGGCTCCGGAGCGCTGGCGCTGGCGGTGGCCCACGCCCGCCCGGACGCGGTCGTCTACGCGGTGGACATCGACCCCCAGGCCCTGGCCTGGGCCCGCCACAACGCCGACGTCCACGCCGACGCGGGCAACACGCCCATCCGGCTGCACTCGGGCGACATCGGCGACCCGACGATGTTCGCCGAGCTCGACGGCCTGGTCGACCTGGTGCTCTGCAACCCGCCGTACGTCCCGGAGGGCACCCAGGTGCCGCCCGAGGTCGCGGAGCACGACCCGCCGCGCGCGGTGTTCGCGGAGGAGAGCGGCCTGGCGGTGATCCGCCACGCGATCGCGGCCGGCGCCCGCCTCCTGCGTCCGGGCGGAGGACTGGCGATCGAGCACGACGACACGCACGGCTCGGCGGTCCCGGCCCTGGTCCGCGCCCGCCGCGTCCTGACCGGCGTCGAGGACCACGCGGACCTGACCGGGCGCGCCCGGTTCGTCACCGCGCGCCGCCTGGGCTGAGCGGCTTCATCGCCGACCCGCGACGGGCCCCTGGTCGAGGCAGATTTCTGCCGGTCGAGGCGGGCCTGGGGTTCCGGGGCCGGCTGCCGAGCCGCGGGCGGCTGCGCCGGGTCACCGGCTTCATCGCCAACCGGCGCCGGCTGCCGGCGCGGTCTTTCACCCGGGGGCCCACTCTCGCCGAGGCGGATCGCCGCGCCCCTCTCCCGACCTGCGGGCGGAAGGGTAAGCGCGTGCTCACCAGCCCGGCCGCCGCGGGGGCGCCCCCCGTCTTCCACGCTACCGGCGGCCACCGACAGTTCCGGGCAGTCCGGAGGGGGTGCGGACCAACTTGTCCACAACCCCTCCGGACCACTCGCTAGAAGCCGAACGCCGTGCAGCTGGCCGTCGCGGTCTTCGACGGGTCGCTGACCGACGTCGCCGTCAGCTTCACCCTCGCCGCGAGGTCGCCGCCCTGGCCGCGCTTCGCGTACGCCGGGACCTTCACGTGCCCGCCGAACTTCGCCGTCGCCAGCTCGTTCGGCAGCCTGACCTCCCAGCCCTTCGCGTCCGTCGAGACGCTCAGCCGGTAGGTGTCGGTGTCGTACGGGGCCTTCGCGCCGCTCGCCGCGCCCGTGTTGAGTCGGCGGCCGCTCGCTGCCCCACGCCGTCCTGATGATGATCCCGGAGGCCTGGGAGAACCACCAGGAGATGGACCCCGCGCGGCGCGCCTTCTAC